>JAEHDK010000659.1 GCA_016880465.1 Micromonosporaceae bacterium | reverse complement strand
GTCCGGGGATGGCGTCTCGGTCGGTGGCGGCGTGGGGTCGGCCGTCGGGTCGGCCAGCTCGGGCAAGGCGGCCAGCGCGGCCAGGCCGGTCAGTACGGCGGGCGCCTTCGGCGCGCTGGCCTGGTGGACGGCCGGCGCGCACGGCTGCGCGCGGGTCGACGGTGACCAGGACAGCGTCGTCGCGGCGACGGCGGCGAGCGTGACCGGCAGGAGCGTGACCGATAACAGCCGCGGGGTCCGCCCCGACCCACCGCCGGCCGGCGGCTCGGTGCCCGGGGTCTCGTCGTACCTCGGCAGCTCGCCGGTGGGGGTCTCCTCGCTGCGCCGCGGCCGCGGGATGGGCGAGGCGGTCGGCGGCGGCAGTACGTCGGTCAGCGGGCCGGTGAACAGGTCGTCGACCGTGGTGTGTACGGGCTCGTCGAGGTCATCGGCCGGCTCCGGGTCGTCGTAACCGGCCGGCTCGCCGGTCTCACCGGTCGGTTCGCCCGGGGCCACCATGGGCGCCACCGGCTGCACCCGGCTCCAGGACGCGCCGAGCGCGCCGCCGACGATGCCCAGCAGCATGCCGATGAGGAAGCCGCCGAGGTTGACCCCGATCAGCGAGTACACCGCGATGAGCGCGCCCAGTACGCCGTAGAAGATCCGCTGTCCGGGGGTGACCCAGGTGAGCAGGCCGGCCAGGAAGATCGCGGCCGGGATCACGTAGAACTGGAAGCCCTCGAAGCCCAGTCTCAGTTCGAGGTCGCCGAGGCTGAGCTGACCGCTGAAGAAGATCTCCAGCCCGGCGAGCATCATGAACAGGCCACCCCAGAACGGCCGGCCGCGGCGCCAGCGACGGAAGTTCCGCCAGCCGCGGGCGAGCGCACTGCTGCGGCGCGCCGCCGGTGCCTCTGCCGATGTCATGTGCGTCCTCCTGGGGGTACGGGTGGCATGCACGAGGCCCGCGGGGCTGGTGCCGCCCCGCGGGCCCCGTCCGTCCGGTTAGGACGGAAGATCGCTGGTCGGGAAGCACTCCTCACCGCTGAGGCTGAGCTTGAGGCTCAGACCGTCCAGCGTGAACGTGCCGGCGTGGGTCGTGAACGCACGCTGCTTGAGGTCGGTGATCTTAACGTGGTCAGCCTGCTGGGCGAACCCCTTCTCCTCGCCCTTCGCCCAGGTGGGCACCGTCGAGGCGTCCTGACCGATGTCGATGTTGGTGAAGACCGCGTCGCCGGTCAGCGTGTCCATGCCGATCAGCAGGTTGTGGGCGGTCACCGTGTGGGTGCCACCGCCGGCCCGGATCACCATGGAGAACGGCGTGCCCGGCACCGTCACCGACTGGCACAGGTCCTTGAGCGTCGCGTCGTCGATCGCCGACGCGAGCACCGGGTGCACGGTCCCGTTCTTCTCCACGACGACGGCGCCGTACTGGGAGAACTTGCCGCCATCGAGCGAGCTGGCGGAGACCTTGAAGGTCTGCCCGGAGACGTTGAGCGCGATCGGCACCGCGCCGTTGGCGACCCCGACCATGAGGCCGGCCGCCAGCACACCGGCGGGTATGAACACGGCGGCGAACCGCCGCCATCTGGTGCGTCCGAGCACCAGGTTGCCTTGCGAGTCCTTCACAGAAACCTCCTTGCGGGGGGCACCGCCGCAAGGAACGCGGCCGGTGGGGCACAGGACATGAACGAGCGTCTGGGTACGCCCCGGGGCCGTGACAGGACTCCCGGGTCTGCGTCGCCCGATGTTCCCGCGAAGTAACCCGCGCCACAAGACCCCGCTACCAGCCGGTAACCGCCGCACCTCAGGCGGGTCACCGACCGTTAGCGGAGCACCGGTATCCGGTACGACACACCACGTCTGGACCGGTCACAATGCCCGCAATACCGGCGGTGCCGGTGACCCGTTGTGCCAGAAGACGACCCATCACGGTTTAATAACGACGACCATTGACAGCAGCCCCCCGTTATCCATCGATCGAACACATGTACGATAGCATCCGGCAATGGAGCAGCGGCGACACTGGTGGAACGCGCGTTGGGGGCGCATCGCCCGCAGGGATGTCTACCTGCGGGTCGATGGCGACCAGTGGTATGTCCAGGCCCGGGACGGCGGCCCGGATGGTCGCTCACGGTGGTGGGAGCTGACCGACGAGGACCTGGCCCTGGAGGTCGTCCGTGGCCTGCTCGCCGGCTCCGATGACTGGCGGGAGATCACCGTCGGACCGTCCTGACGGAACCTTCCGAGCAGCCGCGCCGTCCCGTCATGCGGTGTCGGGATACGAGAAGACGCCGGTAATGACTGCGCCGGTACCGCCGGAGATCACCGCGGTTCGGCCGGCCGGGAGCGCCCGGACGTAGTCGCCGCCGTAACCCTGATCGGTGAAGTAGACGCCGTGGATGGGCAGCCAGTCCTGCCGGTCGCCGGTCACCGGGTCCAATGCCTGCTCCAGCTCGCCATCCACGCGCCGCTGCACGATGTACCCGTTCGGCGCACTGTTGGCGATCAACGCCGCCCACACGTCGTCGGTTGCCTCCCATCCGGCCACCGTGCCGTAGGACCCGAAACCGGCGTGCGGCTTCGCGATCAACGTCTCCCGGTGCGCGAGGCAGTAGTCGCGTACGTTGACGGACTCACCATCGACCTCGGTCCGGCCGTCGTCGACCAGGCGCGTCATGGGCAGCATCCGGTCGATCAGCGCACCCTCTTCGGCCGTGAACGCGTCGCGGTACCGCGGGTCCGACAGGAACGCGAGATTGTCTTTGTACGAGTAGAGGTTGGTCTGCGGGTGGGTGAACAGGATCGTCCCGCCCTCCGCATGGGCACGCAGGATCGGCTCCAGGATCTGCTCGCCGCCTGGATCGCTGGACGCCTCGTGCAGCATGAAGTACCGCAGGACGACGTCGATGGGTTGGCCGGCGAGGTGCAGCTTTCCGTCCTTGTTGACGACCTGAGGTGCCTCTGCCAGGTGCACGGTTATCCCATACGCATCGACGATCTCCTGGAACAGGCGGTAGAGGAACGGTACGGTCGCGAAACCACCGGTCCACTCCAACAGGGCCACGACCGGGTCGCGCCGGCCGGTGACGGGCGCGGCGATCCGGCGCAGCGCGTCGGCGATCTCTGCGGCCGGATCGACGTTTATCAACTGATGCTCATCGGCGAACGCCACGAACTCGGGCAGCCGCAACAGCGCCCGGTTCATCTCGCCGATGTGGCATCCGCCGAGCTCGCTGCCGATATTGAGTTCGAGTACCCGGTACCCGGAGCCATCGAAGAGCAGGTCGGCCCGGCCGTACCGGGGCGGCTTGGCCGAGCCACCGGACCGCACGATCCGGGTCGCCGGTTCGTCCAAGCCCAGCGCCGCGCAGTACCGCCCAAGGTCACCCGCGAACAGCCGGTCGGGCAGCGACGCGATGAGCTCGTATACGGCCATGACATCGTCCGCAACGGCCCGGATCGTCGCGTCGGGTACAAAAAACGGCCGGGACAGCAGGCCCGCTCCGGTGCCCCGGGCGAAATCGGCGCGGTAGGTTGCCCGCCGCACCGCGTCGCGCAACGGGTCACCGTCGGTGGCGCAGCGGTCCAGGTACCGCGCGGTGACGTCGTTGACCGTCATCGAACTCCCTCGTCAGTGTCCGGCCGGCTCGATGATCAGTTCCTGTTCCAGTTCGCGGATCGCTTCCCGGTCGGCGTACACCTGTTCGGGCTTGTCGTGCGCCAGGATGATGTAGCCCATCTGCATGCTGGCGAACAGGTCGGTGCTCGCCTCCACCTGGGTACCGCTGGTGACCAGGTGATACGACGAGTGGTAGCTGGGCAGGGCGCGGGCCTTGTCGTAGACCTCCGCATTGCGCACTACGCCGGTCGAGTGCGCCATCAGGAACACCGCCATCACCCTACGGTGCAGGGTGTACCCGTCGGGCAGGTCGGCGCCCCGGCCCGCGCAGATGTCGACGATCCGGGTCACCTGGCTGCCGCCGCTGGCGATCATGGTTACCGCCGGGTTCCCCGCACCGGCGAGCCGCGCGTTGATCTCCAGCAGGCGCGGGCCTTCGGGCGTCATCATGATCTCGGTGTGCGCGCCCCACCAGCGCAGCCCGACCGCGTCCAGCGCGCCCAGGCCGTACTCGATGAGGTCGCGGTACTCGTCGGTGTCGTACGGCAGCCACTCGACGCTGTCGTAGACCGACATGCCGTCGCCGTACCGGACCCGGCGGTACTTGAGCATGTCGGTGATCGAGTGCCGGCCATCGCAGCTGACCGTGTCCACGACGTACTCCGTGCCGCTCATGTGCTCCTGGAGCAGCACGTCCTCGTTGACGACGCCGAGCTTGTCCTTGTTGCCGAGCAGGCCGCGGAACTTCTCCCGCCAGCCCTCGCCGCGCGGCGCCATGGTGACGCCGATCGTGCCCGCACTCATCGTGGGCTTGAGGACGAGATCCCGGCCGGCCATGCCCTCCCGCTGGATCCAGGCGGCGGCCTCCTCCTCGCTCGCGGTGCAGAACTGCCGCGCGATCGGCAGCCCGGCGGCGGCGAGCGCCTGGTGCATCTGGTACTTGTGCCGGCGCGCGTCGACCTTGCCGGGCACGTTGGTCTGG
>JAEHDK010000658.1 GCA_016880465.1 Micromonosporaceae bacterium | reverse complement strand
GTCGGCCGCTCCCGGGAGCGCGGCGCGGCGGCCGCGGCCCGGGTGGCCAGCGCCGGCGCGGATGTGCTGGTGGTCGAGGCCGACGTCACCCGCCGCGACGACGCCGAACGCGCCGCCGCGGAGACCGTCGAGCGGTTCGGCCGGGTCGACATCATCGTGAACACGGTCGGCGGCGGCGCCGGCAAGGTGCTGTTCGACGCGCAGGACTACCCGGAGAAGGAGTGGAACTGGATCTTCGACCTCAACCTCCGCAGCACGTTGCTGGCGACGCAGGCCGCCGTCCGCGTCATGATCGAGGGTGGCCGCGGAGGCCGGGTACTGAACATCTCGTCGGTGCGCGGCCAACTCGGAATCCACGCCGGATATTCGGCGTACGCAGCGGCGAAGGGTGCGATCGACGCACTCACCCGCCAATGGGCGACCGAATGGGCGACTCATTCGATCAACGTCAACGCCATCGCGCCCACGTTCATCGACACACCGCAGGTGGCGATGCTGCTCGACGATCCCGCCTTCCGGGCCAGTGTCGAGAACCGCATCCCGCTGCGCCGGGTGGGCCAGACCGCGGACCTGGTAGGAGCCGCCCTGTTCCTCTGCTCCGACGCGTCGTCCTTCATCACCGGGCAGATCCTCACCATCGACGGCGGGCTGACCGCGACCCAGTGAACCTTTTCAACCTCCCTCATGGGATCACGCCTGCCGCAGGTCACTGGGTCGACGCGTGGACGGTGTGGCCCAGGTTGAAAAAGGTTCAGTGAGCACCGGATCGGAGGACGCAATGGAGAACGTCACGAAGAACGTGTTCACGGAGACCAGGATGCGTGGCTGCAACCCGAGCTTCGTCACCACATCGGATGGCGTGGTCGTCATCGACACGCCTCAGCTTCCGACCAGAGCGGTGCAGATGCGCACGGACGCCGAGCAGCACGGGCCGATCCGGTACCTGATCAATACCGAACATCACGTGGACCACATCTTCGGCAACTACTACTTCAAAGGCGCCGGTGAAGTTGTCCTGCACCGGGGGGTGTACGAGCTGTTCATGGTGGTCTATCCCGAGCTGGATCCGTTCGCCTACGCGCAGGAGGCGATCCCCACCGACGACCCCGAGGGCGCGGCGATCTTCCCCGACCGGCACCGGTACTACGAGGATCCCAACAAGGGCGACATCGTGTTCACCGGTGATCTCACGCTGCGGGTCGGCGGGCACACCTTCGAACTGCTCCACACGCCGGGACACACACCGGGGCAGGTGGCGGTGTACGTACCGCAGGAGCGGGTGGTGTTCACCGGGGACACGGTGTTCAGCCAGTGCCAGACCTGGCTCATGACGTCCCGGGTCGACCAGTGGAAGACCGCGCTGGACCGCATCGCCGAACTCGACGTCGACCACGTGGTGCCGGGGCACGGGCAGGTGACCACCAAGCAGTACCTGGCCGTGCAGCGGGCCATGCTGATGGAGTGGGAGACCGCAGTGGCGGTCGCCGTGGCCAAGGGCTGGTC
Organism: Micromonosporaceae bacterium; assembly: GCA_016880465.1. Classification (GTDB taxonomy): domain Bacteria; phylum Actinomycetota; class Actinomycetes; order Mycobacteriales; family Micromonosporaceae; genus EFPC-2. The sequence goes on along the minus strand of JAEHDK010000658.1, from coordinate 3,433 downwards.
GAGGCAGGAGACGGTGGACCGGGTGCACTTCAAGGACCGGTACCCGGTCGACATCGGGCAAGAGCACATGATGGACTACATCAATACCCTGAACGCCGGGTCGCTCTACGACAAGTTGACGGCTGGCTGACCCGGGCCCGCACCCGTTGCCGGCGGCGGTGACCGCGGAAGGGCCGGCGAACCGTCGCCCCGCGGCGGCGTCAGGTGGACGGTGTCACGCCCGTCCGGCCGCCGTCTCGTCGGCCCGGGTCCGCCCGGCCAGCAGGATCAGTTCCTGGTGCAGCTCGAACCAGATGCTGTGGTAACTGTCGACCCGGGGCGAGGCCAGGTACACGTGTTCCCCCTCGGCCACCCGGGCCGCGGCCCGGTCGAGCCGGGCGAGGTAGCGGTCCAGTTGCGCGGGCGCATCGGAGATCGCGCCCAGCCACCCGGCCGCGGCGCGGTGCAGCGCGGCGAAGTCGGCGAGCACGCCCGAGTCGTAGGCGGCGTCGGAATGGTCGTTGAGGACCGGCGCGCCGTCGACGGTACGCATCTGCCAGGCCGTGACGATCTCCTTTATCCGCCGGTCGAGCGACACCAGGTGGTCCAGCGCCGCGGTCGCCCGGGCGACACCCAGCCGCTCGCGGTCGGCGGCGAGCAGTGCGTCGGCGGCCCACCGCCCGTCGTCGGAGATCCGGTAGGTGCCGCCGCCGAGCTTGAGCAGTCCCTCGTCGGCGAGGCGCTGCAGCACCGGGTCGACCCGCTCGGCGGTGGAGAACAGCACCGGGGCCAGGTCGGCGGCGGTACCGGAGCCTTTGATCCGGAGCGTGTGCAGCACGGCGTCGTCGGACAGTTCGTCCTCGGCCCCGGTGCCGCCCCGTGCCGAGTCGGGCCCGACCGGGGTCGCCGCCGCGGCGGCGGACCGCTGGTCCGCGCCGACCTCGATGGCGAGCTCGCGGGCCCACGCCAGCAGGACGGCGGCGTCGGGCGGAACGACGGTGACGCTGCCCACCGCACCGAGGTACACGTAGCCGGTGGAGCCGTCGATGGTCACCACGTCACCAGCCGCCAGGACCTGCCCGCCGATGGTGACTCGACTACCGGCGATGTCCAGCGCGGTCGTGCCCACGACCGCCGGGATGCCCCAGCCGCGGGCCACCACGGCGGCGTGGCTCGCCAGCCCGCCGCACGCGGTCAGCAGGCCGGCCGCCCGGGCGATGCCGTGCACGTCATCCGGTGAGGTCTCCCGGCGTACCAGGATGGCGCGGCTGCCTTGCGCGGACATGGCGACGGCGTCATCCGCGGTGGTGGCGATCTTCCCCGACGCCACCCCGGGACAGGCGGCGAGCCCGCGGGCGACCGGTACGGCGGTGCTGTCCCGGTCCAGCGTCGTGGTGGCGGGCGCGGCCAGCAGGTGCGCCACCCGGCGGACCGCCGCTTCGCGGGAGAGCGGGAAGTCGGCGTCCTCGGCCATCTCCCGGGCGATGCGCACGGCAGCCTGGGGGCTGCGCTTGCCGATCCGGGTCTGCAACATCCAAAGTCGACCGTCCTCGATGGTGAACTCGATGTCGCAGACGTCGGCGTAGTGGCGCTCCAGCCGCCGCGCATATTCACGTAGCTGCTCGGCGATCTCCGGCATGCGCTCGCCCAGGACGGCGATGGGCTCGGTGGCGTGGGTTCCGGATACCACGTCCTCACCCTGGGCGTCGAAGAGCACGTCGCCGTAGAGGCAGTCCTCGCCGGTGGCGGGATTGCGGGTGAACAGTACGCCGGTGGCCGAATCCAGGCCGAGGTTGCCGAAGACCATGGCCTGCACGATCACCCCGGTCCCCAGGCTGTCCGGGATGTGCTCTCGCCGACGGTAGCTGCGGGCCCGGTCGCTGTTCCACGAGCGGAACACCGCCTCGATCGCACCGCGGAGCTGGGCCCACGGGTCTTCGGGGACCATGGAGACACCCACGATGTCGCGGTAGGTGCTTTCGAAGCGGGCCCGGCACGCCGCGGCGAAGTCCGGTCTTCCGGTCCGCTTCGCCAGCCCTGCGGCGGTCGTCGGGGTGAGGCCGAGGTTGAGGATGGTGTCCATCATGCCGGGCATCGAGACCGGAGCCCCCGACCGGACACTGACCAGCAGCGGATTGTCCGCATCGCCGAACCGCAGGCCCACCATGTCGGCCAGGCGGGCGAGGTGTTGACGGACCTCGTCATCCAGGTCGGCGGGCCAGCCACCGGCCAGGTAGACACGGCACGCCTCGGTGGAGATGGCGAAGCCAGGGGGCACCGGCAACCCCAGGTCGCCGGCCATCACCGCGAGGTTCGCGGCCTTTCCGCCGATGACCGTGGTGGCGTCGCCGAGTGGCCGATCAAGAGCAAATACGTACGCCACGACGACTCCCGTAGTTTATCGATAATCGATAAGACTACCCGCGGGGTGCGGCGCCGGCTACCCCCAGCCCGACCTCGCGAGTGCCCGCCCGGTCACCTCGACCGACGTGCCGGGACCAGCAGCACCGACGCCGTGGCGATGGCGAGTGAGGCGTTGCAGATGTCGCGCGCGCAGGCTCTGTTGCGATCGATAATCGATGATCGTGGACGAGCCCGCCGTCCGTGCTGGTGTCACTCGGATGCCTGGCAGCCCAGCGGACGGCGGTTCCGAAGAGTTCTGGTTGGCCCGGTCGAGTGGGGCCGGTGACGCCCAACCTGGGGGGACTCGGATGGACAAGATCGCGGATGGGGAGGATGGTGGCGGTCCGCGACGTCGGCGAGCAGTCGGGTGCCCACATGGCCGGCGACACCCCGACCATCCGCGCTGACACCGATCCGAGGACGCGATCCGGTAACTTCACTTGGCAGGTGCCTTCCACGCGACGTGATGACTGGCTTCGACAACCGTCATCTTCCCAGCGCGGAAGGCCCTTCCTCGTTCTCGACCCGCCGAGCAGCCGTCCCTACTGTAGGGGCGAGGCTAGGAGATCCTGCGGCGGTAAGTAACCATGGCGAAGCTGTACGCGACGATGAGGATGCCGACACACCAGGCGAGGGCGATCCAGATGTGGGTGCCGACCGGCCGGTGTGTGAACAGGTCGCGGATCGCGTTGACGATGGACGTCACCGGCTGGTTCTCGGCGAAGGCGCGTACCGGGCCGGGCATGGTGTCGGTAGGCACGAAGGCCGAGCTGATGAACGGCAGGAAGATGAGCGGGTAGGAGAACGCGCTCGCGCCGTCCGCGGACTTCGCGGAGAGACCGGGGATTACGGCGATCCACGTCAACGTCAGGGTGAACAGGATCAGGATGCCGGCGACCGCGAGCCACGCCAGCACTCCCGCCTCCGAGCGGAAGCCCATGAGGAGGGCGACGAGCACGACGACCACGAGCGAGATCAGATTGGCGACCAGCGAGGTCAGCACGTGCGCCCACAGCACGGACGACCGAGCGATCGGCATGGACTGGAATCG
>JAEHDK010000657.1 GCA_016880465.1 Micromonosporaceae bacterium | reverse complement strand
GCTCGCGATGGCCGGTACCGACGATGCGGCCCGGGCGATCGCCATGGCCCCGCTCGGGTTCGCCCAGCTCGGCGACGGCGAGCTGGACGCGGCCGAGACCGCGCTGCGCGACGGGCTCGGCGCGGCCGACCGGTCGGGGCTGGACTGCCCGCGGCGGACGTGTGCCAGCCGGCTTGCGCTCACCTACGCGGTACGGGGCGACCTGACCCGCGCGGCGGAAGCCGCCCGCGCCGCGGTGGACCTGCCGGCGTGCCCCGGCCAGCCACCGACGGTCCACTGTGGACCGGCGTACCTCGCCCTGGCGCTCGTCGATCTCCACCGGGACCGGCTGGACGACGCCGAGGCGCACCTGGAGCTGTCCGGCGCGCCACCGGATCCGGGGCTCGTCCCGTGGACCGCGCTCGTACGCGCCCAGCTGCGGTACGCCCGTGGCGATCTGACCGGCAGCTACGACGCGCTCGGCCCGGCTCGCGGCGGGGACGCCGGGGTCAGTGACTGGGCCGCGGCCGCCGAGGCCGACCTGCGTACCGCGTACGGCGACACGGCGACCGCCCGTGAACTGCTGGAGCCACGGTCGCGACCCGGCTCGGCCGCGGTGGCGGTCGCGCTCGCCCGGGCGTACCTGCGCGACGGCGACCCGGCCGGTGCGGACCGGGTCCTGCCCGACTGGGCCGATCGGGAGCAGCTGCCCCTCGGTACCCGGATCGAGGCCGGACTCCTCGACGCGCTGGCCGCCCGCCAGGCCGGCGACCAGCGGCGGGCCACCCGCGCGCTGGAACGGGTACTGCAGCTCGCCGAGCCCGCCGGGTTCCGCCGCCCGTTCACCGGCGCCGGCGAACCGGTCCGTGACCTGCTGGCCGAGCACCTGGACACCGGTACCGCGTACTGGCCGCTGGTGAGCGAGCTGGTGGCCCGGACCGGCGACCGGACCGGGCCCGCCGGCGCGCTGCCGGTACCCGGTGAGGCGCTGACCGAGCGCGAGCTGACCGTGCTGCGGTACCTGCAGAGCCTGCTCTCGAACGGGGAGATCGCGTCCGCGCTGTGCCTATCGGTGAACACCGTGAAGACACACGTACGCAACATCTACCGCAAGCTCGACGCGACCCGCCGGCGCGACGCGGTTCGCCGGGCCCGCGAGCTGCGCCTGTTGTAGGGCGCGTGGACGTGGGTATGAGCGGCTGATGCGGGCCCTGTTCGTCACCCTGGCCGCAGCGGGCTCGGCGTGGCTCGTGGCGTGGCTGGTGAGCGTCGGGTTGCGGCTGGGGGCCCGGGGGCGTGCCGAGCGGTTCGTCCGCAAGCTGAAAGTGTCGGTCCAGCGGCCGCTGGTCGTCCTGCTGTTCTTCGCCGCGCTGCTGGTCGCGCACCCGTTCACGTTCCTCACCGGCCAGGCGCGCGGCGGGCTCCGGCACGGCCTCGTGCTCGCGGTGATCGGCTCGGGCGCCTGGCTGGCGGTCAAGGTGCTGTTCGTCGCCGAGGACACCGCGTTCCGCCGGCTGCCCGTCGATGTCCGGGACAACCGGCGGACGCGCCGGGCGCGTACCCAGATCGGGTTGCTGCGCCGGCTGACCGCCGTGGTGATCACCCTGATCGCGATCGCCCTGGCGTTGATCACCTTCGCGCCGCTGCGCGCGTTCGGCGCGTCGTTGCTGGCCTCGGCCGGGGTGGTCGGCGTGATCGCCGGGCTCGCCGCGCGCACCACGCTGGGACACGTATTCGCCGGTCTCCAGCTCGCGTTCACCGACGCCCTACGGCTCGATGACGTGGTGGTCGTGGAGCACGAGTGGGGCCGGATCGAGGAGATCAAGCTGACCCAGGTGGTCGTCCGGCTCTGGGACGAGCGGCGGCTGGTCCTGCCGACCACGTTCTTCACGGACACGCCGTTTCAGAACTGGACCCGCAACGAGTCGCTGGTCCTCGGCGCGGTCACGTTCTTCCTCGACTACTCGGCGCCGGTCGACCAGCTGCGCAAGGAGGTGCACCGCATCGTCGAGGAGTCACCGCTGTGGGACCGCCGGGAGTGGGTCCTGCAGGTGGTCGACACGACCCAGACGACGATGGTGGTGCGGGTCCTCGTGTCCGCCGCCGACTCGGCCAGCGCGTGGGACCTGCGCTGCGACGTACGGGAGAAGCTCATCGCGTACGTCCAGGAGCATTGCCCGGACGGCCTGCCCCGGGTCCGCGCCGAACTGGACCACCCCGGCGGCCGGCCGGCCCGCGGGGCCACCGGCCGCTAGGCCGCCCGCCGTAGCGAGCCGTCCAGGTACGCGAAGCCGCGGGCGCGGTTGGTCAGCTGAACTGGTGCGCGCTGAGGTGCTGCGCAACGGCCGCCACGGGCTGGAACCGGACGGCGGTGCCGTTGCGTAGCACCGGTTGGTTCGCCGAGTAGGTGACCGCCTCGGTGCCGGCCGCGTTCTCCACCGCGACCGTCGCGCCGTCGCCCTGCTCCAGGGTGTTCGTGGTCGAGACGTCGGCGTAGTTCACCGTGATGTCGCCGTTCTCGGCCAGGATCACCTCGACGGTCAGGTACAGCGAGGTGCGGTAGATGTTCACGCTGCGCCACTCGACGACGAACTGCCGGTCCGGCGCCGTACCGAGGGTGGCCGTGCGGACGGTCGACGTACCGGCCTTGACGACCAGGTCGTCCCAGAACCCGTAGACCGCCGCGTTGGGCTGCGCGGCGTCGGGCAGCGGGACGTTCGTACCGTAGGAGCGGGTCGGGTCCACAAAGGACACCGTCCCGTCGGTGTGTACGTACGCCGTGCGGTAGCCCGTACCCCAGAACGGGAACGCGAACGGCAGCGGCACCGCCTGGTACGCCTGGTCGCCGGTGAGCGAGAGTACGGTCGAGTCGGCCGGTACGAACGCCAGCGCCGCCGAGTCCACTGTGTACCCGCCACCCGGCGGCGGCGGTGGTGGCGGCGGCGGTGGTGGTGGGGTCGCGAGGGCGAAGTCGACGACCTGCGTGCCGCCGGCCGGCACCGTCACCGGGGCGCTGCCGTCGACCAGCCCGGTCGCCGTGGCGGTGGCGGTGTACCCGCCCGGCGGCACGTCCTCGATCCGGTAGGCGCCGGTCGCGTCGGTCTGTGCCGACCGGCCGCCCGGAGTCAGTGTCACGGTCGAGCCGGCCACCGCGGTGCCGCCGGCGGCCTCGGTGACGTGCCCGGTGACGACGCCGGTCGTGGGGGCCGGTGCGTTCGGCGGCGAGAACACCACCGCGACGTTGTTACGCAGGACCGGCTGGTTCAGCGAGTACCCGATGCCGACCGAGCCGGTCGCGTTCTCGATGCCGACCGTGGCGCCGCCGCCCTGCTCGCGGGTGTTGGTGGTGGCGATCCCGCCGTAGTCCGTGGCGATCTCACCGTTCTCGCCGAGCACGATCTCGACGTTGAGGTACAGCGAGGTTTGGTAGATGTTCACGCTGCGCCACTCGACGACGAACTGCCGGTTCGGCGCCGTACCGAGGGTGGCCGTGCGGACGGTCGACGTGCCCGCCTTGACGACCAGGTCGTCCCAGAACGCGTACACCGCGGCGTTCGGTGGGCTCGGGTCGGGCAGCGCGGTGTTGGTGCCGTACGACCGCGTCGGGTCCATAAAGGACAGCGCACCGTCGGTCATCACCCAGGCGGTCGAGTACGTCGTGCCGTAGTACGGCACCGGGAACGGCAGCGCGACCGGGGTGACCGCCTGGTCGCCGGTGAGGGGCAGCACGGCGTCGTCGGCGGGTACGAAGGCCCGGGTCTGGGTCGCGCAGGTGTAGCCGAACGCGTCGGCGCAGCCCACGACCGCGTCGTACCGGGCGGTGTAGGTCGGCGCCGTGGCCGGCGCGGTCACCACGTGGGTCTGGGCCCCGCCGTCGGACCACGAGCCGAACGTGTACGCCGTACCCGCGACGGTCTGGGGCGTCTGCGCGCTGACGGTGTTCGTCGAGCCCTGGATGACGGTCCGGGTGAACGGCGTCGGCTGGCTGGTCGAGCCGACGGTCAGCGACAGCCCGGCCGGCTCGCTGGTGAACGTCAACGTGACCGTCTGCGGGTCGAGCCGCACGCTGCGCACGTCCGTGATGCCCTCGGCGTCCGTCGCGGTGAGCACGAGCTCCAGATAGGACGGATAATCGTGGTCGGGCGCGATGAACGAACCGGACCCGACGCCGGCCCACTCCTGCAGGTTGTGGATGTGGCAGCTGTCGATCGTCGCGCAGTGATGCATGACCAGTTGCCAGCTCAGCGCGGAGTCGGGCAGCGTGCCCTCGATCGGGTCGCTGGCGTGCCCGGCGAAGGCGATGGTGTCGCCGACCGCCCAGGTACGGGTCGACAAGGGGGTGTCGACGACCGCGGTCGGCGCGCTCACGCCGACCCGGATGAGCACGGTCCGGCTGTCGCTCGCGCCGGCCAGGTCGAGTACGGTCAGCCGGGCGGTGTACGTACCGGCCGACGGGTACGTGAAGCTCGGCGACACCGCGGTCGAGTCGACCGTACCGTCGTCGGTGAAGTCCCACCGGTAGGCCAGCTGGCCCTGGTCGGTCGGGTCCGGGTCGGTCGAGCCGGACGCGTCGAACGAGACCGCGAGCGGCACCGCCCCCGTGGTCGGGCTGGCCGCCAGCGCGGCCGTGGGCGGCTGGTTGCCGGCGAAGTACCGGATCCGCCGCAGCGTGCCGCTGTGGTCCAGGTAGAACAGGTCACCGCCGGGGCCGATGGCGAGCTCGACCGGGTTGGCCGCGGTGCCGACGAACGGCGCGACGGTGGCCGGGTCGGGCAGCCCGCCCGCGCCGGCCCGGATGACCCAGATGCAGTCGCGGCTGTAGTCGGCGAAGAACAGCGCGCCCTGGTACGGCACCGGATAGTTGCCACCCGACGCCGGGTAGAACGCCAGGCCGGTGATCGACGAGCCACCCGTCGAGCAGGTCTCCCCGGGGACGACCGGCTGGTCGTGGTGGTACGAGAAGTACGGCGCGGTCCGGCTGCCGTCGGCGTAGAGGCTCTCGCAGAGCGTCAGGTCCGGGCTGTCGTACCCGCTGGACCGGTTGGGCCCCTGGTAGCACGGCCAGCCGAAGTTCGTCAGCGGGCCGGTGGGACTGGCGAGCCGGTACAGCGACTCGGACGTGGTCCAGCCGACGTCGCCGATCCACACCTCGTTCGTACCCGGCCGGATCGTGAACCGGAACGGGTTGCGCAGGCCGATGGCCGCGATCCGCCGGGCGTTCGGGTCGGTGCTGGCCGACAGCGGGTTGCCCGGCATCGCCGCGCCGGTTGCCGGGTCCAGCCGCAGCAACGCGCCGTCCAGGCCGGCCGGATCACCCGGGGTACGTACGTCCTGGGAGCGCAGCGCGCCGCCCTCGGCGGTCGGCGGGCTCATGGCGCCGCCCGGCGGGTCCCCGCACGGGTTGTTGTCCGGGACGCCGAGCAACTGTCCATAGTCGGCAACGTTGTAGCTCGCGCCGTCGCCGGCCGTGACGTAGAGCGCGCCGTCGGGGCCGAAGTGCAGGTCGCCCATCGAGTGGCTGGAGTACTGCTGGCACCAGTCCTGGATCAGCACCTCCTCGGCGCCGACCATCACCGTACCGGCGGGACCCACGTCGGCCCGCAGCCGGGACAGCCGCCCGGTCACCACGCACCGCCCGCCGTTCACGCCGCCGACCGCGTCGCAGTTGTCGTTCCAGTACGGGACGGCCTGCCCGGGTGGGGCGTCGGCGGTGTAGAGCACGTAGATCCACGGCTGGGCCGGGTAGTTCGGATCGACGGCCAGCCCGAGCAGGCCGCGGTCGTCGAGGATGTGGACGCCCGCAGTCAGGTCGGCGAAGACCGTCGGCGTGTTGTCGGACAGGTTGTCGAAGACCTTGATGCGGCCGGATTTCTCGCCGATGAAGAGCTGTCCGTTCGGCGCGAACTCGACGCTCGTCGGCTTGGAGAGTCCACTGTAGACGATTTCCTCGCGGAACCCGGCTGGCAGCGTAGGTGCGGCGGCCGCCGTACCGGACCCGGCGACCGGTACGAGCATCGACGCCAGCAGCACTCCCACCGGTACGGACCGGAGGCCGCGGCTATGCATCCACATGGGGGCACCCTGGTGCCACCTGGAGCGCGGAGGTATCGCTCGGACGGGCGCGGCGTCTGTCGGGTTACCGACTCGGCCGTGACGCCCGCCGCCACCAAGGCAGCGGCGGTGCAAGTTGCACTATGCACTTTAGCCTTTCTATGCCAACTTGTCCGACCCTCTTGTAACGACGAGTATCGAACCATACCCTCTGGGTGACGAGCGAGCGGGCCAGGTCCCCGCACCGCTCGTTCTCCGTCAATGTCCTCCGGTGGCACCCGGGGAGGTAGGCCGTGGAGACCGATATCGATGCCCAGCGAGCCGAGGATGCCCGCCTGCTGCGGGAGAGCCTTACTCTCCTGGCACCCGTCGCGGACCAGCTGATCGCGGACTTCTACGACCGGCTGTTCGCGCAGTATCCCCAGGTTCGCTCGATGTTCCCGGCGGTCATGGACCTGCAGCGGGAGCGGTTGCTGAAGGCGGTCATCGCGCTCGTCACGCACTACGACACCCCCGACGCGCTCCTCCCCGCGCTGACCACCATGGGCCGCAACCACGTCCGGTACGGCGCCACGGTGGAGCACTATGCCGCGGTCGGCCAGACGCTGCTGGCGACACTGGAGTCGTACGCCGGTGCTGCCTGGACGGCCGAGCTCGCCGGTGCGTGGGAACGCGCTTACACGTTCGCCGCCGGCGTGATGATGCGCGCCGCGACGGCGGACGCCGCGGGCGAGGCGGGTGCGGACCGGCAGGACGCAGCCTGAGCCGCCGAGGCATGGCCGCCGAGCCACCCCCTGCTCGGCGGCCATCGGCACTCCGGCCACCGACCGGCCTCGTATGGTGGCGATATGCCTCTCCCGCGGTACAACCTGCCGGCCGCGATGACCGAGTTCGTCGACCGGGTCGAGCAGTTCGACCCGGCGCCGGACGCATCGCCGGTCGTGACGGTCGAGTTGCGCCTGGCCGGCGAGTCCACGAGCTATGCGCTGGGCGACCACACCGCCCGGGCACTGTACGAGGCCCTGTGCCGGTACTACGACCCGGCCGACGTCGGGCCCTGTGACCGGTGCGGCAAGCGGCGGCTCGACGCCAACCTGCAATGCCGCGACTGCGGTCACGTCAACGGCGTCTTCGGCCAGGTCCTGCTCGAACACGCCGAGAAGATCCGCCGCGAGGAACGCGAGCTCGCCGACCTCCCCGCAGATCCGCTCGCGCCCGAGTCGCCGGCCGCCGATCCGCCGTATGCGGAGCCGCAGCTAGAGCAGTGACACCCGGGCAACGGCCGGCTCGTAGAGGCTGCCGAGCCACAACGAGCCGGCGTGCTGGCGTACCCCGGTGATCATGTGGAACGACCCGGACGGGCCGTGCAGGGTCCGCAGCGGGCTGCCCTCGCCGTCGACCAGCGCGACGAGCCCGTAGCGGCGCGGTTGGGGTTGGGCCGCGGTGGGCAGCAGCGCGGCCACCCGGCGCAGGCCCGGATGGGGCAGCAGTCGCTCCACAATGGGCAGTCGCGGGCTGGCCAGCGCGATCCAGTAGGTGCCGTCGCCCACCGCCGACATGTTGTCCGGGTACGCCGGCAGGTCCACGAGGATCGCCGGAGCACCCCCACCGAGGGGTACCCGCAGCAACCGGTGCGTCGAGGTCTCGGCGACGAGCAGCGCCGTCTCGTCCGGGGTCAGCGCGATCCCGTTGGGGAAGAACAAGCCGTCCGCCACCACGTCGACCCGCCCGGCCGGCGACCAGGCGAGCACCCGCCCGTTCGGCCGGTACTCCAGGATGTCCCGGCGCCACGCGTGCAGCGGGAACCGGCGCGAGCTGTCGGTGAAGTACACCGTGCCGTCCCGGGCCACGGCCGCGTTGTTGCAGAACAGGATCGGCGTACCGGCGGCGGTCCGGGCGAGCGTGGTCAGCGTGCCGTCGTCGGTGAGCCGGAGCAGCCCGCGGTACGCGTCGCACACGACCAGGCTGCCGTCGCGCGGGTCGACCTCGATGCCGAGCGGCCGACCGCCCGTCTCGGCGAGCAGCTCGGGCTCGACCGGCGCCTCGGTGGTACGGGCCGGCCACCGCCAGATCCGCCCGTCGTCGCCGCCGGTGACGAGCCGGCCGGCCAGGTCGACCACCACGTCCTCCGGCCCGGTGCCGGACGGCAGCCGGTAGCGCTGCGGGTTGTCCAGCCGCTTGTCGACCGGCGCCCACGGCCCGTCCAGCGCGGGCGGTGCGGTCGCGGCTGCCTTGGCCGGGCGGATCAGCCGCGGTGCGCGCGGGCGCGGGACGTGTGGGCGCGGGGTGGATGACTCGATCACGCCCGCATTCTCCGCGCCCGGACGCCCGCCGTCGAGCGCCCGCGCCGGCCCCGATCAGCCGAGCCGGGCGGCGACGGCGGCGATGAGCCACTCGAAGGACGGCACCACGGGCGTCGGTGGCGGTCCGCAGCCAATCGAGCTCCGCGCGGCGGTACTCCGGCGGGTCCGCGTCCACCGCGCCGTCCCGCAGCCGAGGGCAATGACCGTAGGGTGTGGCCGTGGGCGTGGCGGTGGTCAGCGGTGGCGGTACCGGTATCGGCGCGGCGGCACAGCGTACCCCCGGAGTCACCGCAGTCCCCGCGGACCTGACCCGGCCCGGGGACGTGGCCCGGGTCGCGGACGCGGTGGGGCGATGACGCACATGGCCGGAGACTGCAGCGCTTCCCGCACGCAGGCCGAGGTGGTCCTGCGCCGGCTGGCCGGGCCGGACGCCCGGCTGCGGGAGGACCAGTGGACCGCGATCGAGGCGCTGGCTCTCCACCACCGGCGGGTGCTGTGCGTACAGCGCACCGGTTGGGGCAAGTCGGCGGTGTACTTCGTGGCGACCGCCCTGCGGCGCGCCGCGGGTGCCGGCCCGACCGTGATCGTCTCACCGCTCCTCGCGTTGATGCGCAACCAGGTCGAGGCAGCAGCGCGGGCGGGGATCCGGGCCCGTACGATCAACTCGGCCAACCTCGACGAGTGGGACGCCATCACGGCCGAGATCGATGCCGGCGCGGTCGACGTACTGCTGATCAGTCCGGAGCGGCTGAACAACCCGGACTTCCGCGACGCCGTCCTGCCCAAGCTGGCCGCGACGACCGGCCTGCTCGTGGTCGACGAGGCGCACTGCGTCTCGGACTGGGGACACGACTTCCGGCCGGACTACCGCCGGCTGCGGGACCTACTGGTAGACCTGGCGCCCGGCACCCCGGTGCTCGCCACCACCGCCACGGCCAACGCCCGGGTGACGACCGACGTGGCGGAGCAGCTCGGCAACGCGCTCGTCCTGCGCGGCCCGCTCGACCGGGAGTCGCTGCGCCTGGCCGTACTCGAGCTGCCGTCGCCCGCGCACCGGCTCGGCTGGCTCGCCGACCGGCTCGACGAGCTGCCGGGCTCGGGGATCGTGTACACGCTCACCGTGGCGGCGGCCACCGAGACGGCCGACTTCCTGCGCTCGCGCGGGTACGCGGTCGAGTCGTACACCGGCCAGGCCGAGGACGCGGACCGGCAGGCGGCCGAGCGCGACCTGCTCGACAACAAGCTCAAGGCGCTGGTCGCGACGTCGGCGCTGGGCATGGGGTTCGACAAGCCCGATCTGGGTTTCGTCGTCCACCTCGGCGCGCCGCCCTCGCCGATCGCCTACTACCAGCAGGTCGGCCGGGCCGGGCGGGCGGTGCGGTCGGCCGAGGTGATCCTGCTGCCCGGGGCCGAGGACGCGGCGATCTGGCGGTACTTCGCGTCGCTGGCCTTCCCGCCGGAGGACCAGGTCCGCCGTACGCTCGCCGTGCTGGCCGGCACCGACCGTCCACTGTCGACACCCGCGCTCGAGGCCCAGGTGGAACTGCGCCGTACGCGGCTGGAGCTGATGCTCAAGGTGCTCGACGTCGACGGCGCCGCCCGCCGGGTCCGCGGCGGCTGGGTCGCCACCGGTGAGCCGTGGACCTACGACGCGCAGCGGCACGAGCGGGTCGCCCGGGCGCGTGCCGTAGAGCAAGAGGCGATGCGGGAGTACGCGGGGACGCCCGGCTGCCGCATGGAGTTCCTGCGCCGGTGCCTGGACGACCCGGCAGCCGGGCCGTGCGGCCGGTGCGACCGGTGCGCGGGCAGCACCTGGCCGGCGGAGGTGTCGCCGGACGCCCTGGCCGCCGCCCAGGCGTTCCTGGGCCGGCCCGGCGTCGAGGTCGCCCCCCGCCGGCAATGGCCGACCGGGCTCGGCGGGGTGGGTCTGCCGCTGTCCGGCCGGATCGCGCCCGCCGAGCTGGCAGCACCCGGCCGTGCGCTCGGCCGGCTGTCCGACCTGGGGTGGGGTGGCCGGCTGCGTACGCTCCTCGCCGACACCACCGCGGACGGCCCGGTGCCGGACGAGGTGTTCGCGGCCGTGGTCGAGGTCCTCAAGGCCTGGGCCCGCGGCGCCGATCCGTGGCCGGTGCGGCCCGCGGCCGTGGTGACGATCGGGTCGCGCAGGCGGCCGCGGCTGGTCGCGGACCTCGGTACGCGGATCGCGGCGGTGGGCCGGATGCCGGTGCTCGGCACGGTGTCCCGGCTCGACCCGCCGCCCGGGACGGCCGAGCGGACCAATAGCGCCCAGCGGGTCCGCGCCCTGCACGGTACGTTCGCCGCACCATCCACTGTGGATGTTCCGGTGCTGCTCGTGGACGACTACGTCGACTCCGGCTGGACGATGGCGCTCGTCGCCCGCGAGCTGCGCCGGGCCGGCGCGCCACTGGTCCTGCCGCTCGCCCTGGCGCTTGCGGGCTAGCCGTTCGGCAAGGTACGGGGCAGCCCGCGACGGTGCCGGCTGCTACGGTGCCGGTCGTGTTCCAGCCCGGCCACACGCCGTATCCGGCGCCCCCGGGAGGGCGATCCGACTGCCAAGATCAAGGAGGCGTCCGACGCTATCGCACGCCTCGTCCGCTCCTGAGCCGTGGAGGTCCCAGATGCCCGTGCAGACCACGTACGCGGTGACCGGCATGACGTGCGGGCACTGTGCCGCTGCGGTGACCGGCGAGCTGTCCCGGGTCGCCGGAGTCCGCGATGTCCACGTCGACCCGGCCACCGGCGTGCTGACCGTGACAAGCGATGCGCCGCTGGCGCTCGACGAGGTGCGCGCCGCGGTCGACCAAGCCGGGTACGAGCTGTCCGATGGCTAGGGCGGCGGAATCCCCGGCGGCCGCGGCGCCGCCGTCCGCGCCGGACCGCGGCGGCCGGCGCGTCATCGCGTTCGCCGGTGGACTGGCGCTGGCCCTCGTGGCGGGGTTCG
>JAEHDK010000656.1 GCA_016880465.1 Micromonosporaceae bacterium | reverse complement strand
TTGAGTCGAATGGAACATGGAGCGTTGGCGTGACCGCCGCGGCGGTCACGCCAACGGATCGTTCTCCGGCGAACCGATGTACACGCACCGTCCGGATAGCCTTCGTCCCGCCGCAGCACCGTCCGTGCCCGAGCGGACACCACCGCATCCACCGCCCGATCATTGACCACAGCGGACAACTCGTGACGTTGCTGCGCCGGCAAAGCCATAGACCATATTGAGTCTTTTTCCATAGTTGGTAAGTCATAACGACCGATCCGCGCCGTCGCGGGGGGCGAGCGCACGGTCGACGTCCCGATCATGAACACCGCCGAGTCCGGCTGCGACACGTTCTTCTTCGAGCCCGTGAACCTGCCGTCCGGCTGGACGATGACGAGGGGAGCTCGGATCCTCTGCGCCGGCGAGACCTCCTTCGCCCGAATGACCCTCACCCCGAACGCCAACGCAGCCGTTCGGCACCTACGACATCGCGATCCGAGGCTGGAGCCAGACCAACTCTGCCGTCGTGACGACCTCGCCGTTGAAGGTCGAGGTGGTGCTCAGAAGCACGCGGTTCGATCTCGCTGGGCTGGATGTGCTGGCGCCGGCCGGCTCGACGGCCACCTTCACCGCCACGCTCGTGCCCGAGGACGACGCCAGCGCCGGCGTCATGGGAGCCACGGTGACGTTCACTCTCACCCAGGACGACGTCGTCGCCTTCACCGCCATCGCCACGACCGACGCGAGCGGTTTGGCGACGGTGACCGCTCTGTCGAGTCTGCCTCCCGGCACCTACGAGCTCACCATCCAGACGCAACGCCTCGGGCAATTTGCGCCCGCGACGTCGACGGTCCCGTTTGTGATCCGCTTGCCCGCCCAACTGATCCAGGACGTCGCCGATCAGCTCACCGCCATGCTTCCTGGCGTGACGCCGACCGTGCGGTCCACCCTGCTCTCCGCACGTGACGAGCTCATCGGCAACAACGGCGGCGCGTCGACCAGCGGAGCCCTGGACGCATTGCTGGCCGGGGACCCCGTTGCCACCCCCGCGGCGCGTCGGTGAGCGCGCAGCTGCGGCTGGTCGGGCTCACCGGCGAATCGGTCGCCAGGACCCAGCTGGCCAGGGCACAAGCGGCCAGCCCGGGGTCGACCAAGGAGCTTGCAAAGATCGCGGGCCTGATCGCCACCGGCCGCACGCAGCTCCAGACCGCGGACTACGACGAGGCGCTGACGAGCTTCAAGCAGGCAGTCTCCAAGGCCGCAGACTTGCTGCGGTGAGCGGGGCGCGCTGGCCCCAGACGGTGGCTGGCGGAGCTGGTTCGCGCCTACAACAAAGATGACCAGAAGTCCGGTAGGACGGCCTACCTGCGCCGACCCCGCATGGCTCAGGCGAGGATGCGGGCGTGCGCCCGCCGACCACGGCCTTGTGCCGTTCGCCATCAAGGTGCTCACCATCCAGAGTGGACTGATCGCCGCCATCACCGGGTTCGTCCACGTGGGACTGTTCGACGGTTCGGCCTGCCGCCGCGCCTACCCGTCGACTAGCTCGATGTCGGCACCGCCGAGGAGGCGTCCGTTGACCTGGATGTCGATGCGGTGCGTGCCGGGGTAGAGCCGGCGCACGGAGACCTCGCGGAACTGGTGCCGGCGGGTGACCATCAGCGGCCGGCCCGGTTCGATGGTGCGGGTGGTCAGCTTGAACACCGTCGGCCCGCGTGGCCCGCTGGCTCCGGCGTGGTGGACCAGGTAGTCCACGGCCACGCGGACGATGTGTTCGGCCGACAGGGTGAAATCGATGGTGGCCTCGCCGCCGATCGGCAGCCGCACCGGGGTGATGGTCAGCGCGCCGAGCCGCACCGGGGTGGCGTGGTCGAAGCCAAGCAGGGTCAGGGCGGCCGGGTCGCCCCGTTTGACCATGGTGCGCAAGCCGTGCCGGACCACCCAGGCGGCGCGGTCGCTACCGGTGGCGAGCCAGCGTCGGGCGCAGTCCAGCGCGATGTCGGGTGCCTTCGGATACGAGGCGGCGCACGTGCTTGTCCGGGTCGCCCGCCCAGGTGTGCAGGTAGGCGTAGGTGACGTCGGGGTGGGCTCCGATGAATGGGCGCAGGGGCCACTCGCTGGACCAGCGGGGCGTCAGGCGGGCCAGCAGGGGCAGCGCCACGTGGGGTTCATCGATGCCGGCGTCGGCGAGCCAGAAGCCGCAGGGCAGGGTCATCCACCCGGTGGACGTGGGCGAGTCGGCCGTTCGGTCGAGTACCGTGGCGGCGGTGGTGAAGTCGGTTGGCAATGCGCCGGCCAGGGCTGCGGTGATGTGACGGACCCGCTGCATCAGCGCGAGCGGCGCCAGGCCAGTGGCGGCGTCGGCCTCGAACCGGCGCACCGGGAAGGCCGGCCAGGCTCGGTGCAGTTCGGTGGCGAGCGCGGCCACCAGGTTTGGCGAGAGTTCGTCCTTGACGTCGGCCACCCCGGTCGTCCTTTCCCTTCTCGATCCTCGCGCCCGGCCGGTTGGCGGGGGCGTCCTCACGATGAGAGACGGGCCGAGCTGCCACTGTGACGT
>JAEHDK010000655.1 GCA_016880465.1 Micromonosporaceae bacterium | reverse complement strand
GCCTGCAGGATGCGCGCGACGACCTCGGGCTTGTTCAGCGAGTGCGTGCGGTAGACGACCTGCGTGGTGAGCGGCGACGGTCCGGTGGTGTCGTCGTGGTGCGCGTGCACGGTCACCGGCTGGCGCAGGAAGCGGCGGGCGAGCGCGACGATCGGCTCCGGCATCGTGGCAGAGAAGAGCATCGTCTGCCGTACGCCCGGCAGCATGGCCAGGATCTTCTCGACGTCGTCGAGGAAGCCCAGGTCGAGCATCCGGTCCGCCTCGTCCAGGACGAGCGCGCGGATGCGGTCGAGTCGCAGTTGGCGGCTCTGCGCCAGGTCGAGCAGGCGGCCGGGGGTGCCGACGAGGATCTCCACGCCGGCGCGCAGGGCCGTGACCTGGGGCTCGTACGCGACACCGCCGTAGATCGGCAGGACCCGTACGCCACGGGTGCGACCCGCGACCGCGATGTCCTTGGCGACCTGGAGACCGAGCTCCCGGGTTGGTACGACGACGAGCGCCTGCGGTACGCCGTCCGCGCCCTCGCCGGGTGCGAGCACCTGCTCGAGCAGCGGGATGCCGAAACCGAGCGTCTTGCCGGTGCCGGTCGGAGCCTGGCCGATGAGGTCGGCGCCGCGCAGCGCGATCGGCAGCGCGTACTCCTGGATCGCGAACGTGTTGGTGATCCCGACGCCGGCGAGCGCCTCGACGGTCGCGGCGCGTACGCCGAGCTCTGCAAAGGTGGGGCTGCCGGGCCGGATCGGTGGTGTGGTGTTCTCGTGAAAGCCGGGGTTCATGGGTTTTACGGGGTGCCCTCTCGCGATGCGCCCCTTCTGTCCCAGGGCGCCGGTGAAAAGCTGGCCCTTCGGCTCAGCCGCGGTGGCATGGGCCACTCGCAAATGATCCGCAGGCAACCATTGTGACAGTCTGCGCCCGCGGCGACGCCTCTATGTTACGCGTACCGACCGGGCCATGTGCAACGCACGGACACGTCGCGCCCGCCATGTGCCGCGGGCGGCACTCCGGTACCGTGCGGTGCGTGCCCGCACCAGCAGATCCGCATCGTGAGGCCGTAATCGACCTGCTCGGCATGCTCGCGTACGGCGAGCTGCTCGCCTTCGATCGGATGGCAGCGGACGCCCGACTTGCACCCGACCTACCTCGCCGCGCCGTATTGTCCGAGATGGCCGGCGTGGAGATCGCCAACTACCGCCGGCTCGCGAGCCGGTTGGCCGAGCTGGGCGCCGACCCGCAGGACGCGATGCGGGCGTTCGTCGCGCCGCTGGATGCGTACCACGACCAGACCGAGCCGCGGGACTACCTGGAGGCGCTGACGAAGGCGTACGTCGGGGACGGGATCGCGGACGACTTCTTCCGCGAGGTCGCCGCGCTGCTCGATGCGCCCGACCGGGAGCTCGTCCTCGACGTGCTGCACGACAGCCGGTACGACGACTTCGCCGCGGACGAGATCCGCAAGGCGATAGGGGCGGACCCCAAGGTCGCAAACCGGCTGTCGATGTGGGCCCGTCGGCTCGTCGGCGAGGGGCTGTCCCAGGCCCAGCAGGTGGCCGCCGAGCGGGTGGCACTCGCCACTCTCATCGTGTCCGGCTCGGCGGACGAGGGCGCGGTACGCGACCTCCTCAAGCGGCTGACGAACGCGCACACCGTGCGCATGGCCGCGGTCGGGTTGAACAACTAGGCCGCGGGCCGGCGCGGCGGGTCAGCTCGGCGTGAAGCCGACGGGGCGCGGCGCGGACTCGGCGATCTCGACGTAGGCCAGCTTGGTGACCGGCACGATCACCCGGCGGCCGCGCTCGTCGACGAGGGTCAGCGCACCGGAGTCGGCGGTGATCGCCTCGGTCACCGCATCGGCGACCTCTGCCGGCGTCTGGGCGCTGTCCAGCACCAGCTCGCGGGGGGCGAACTGTACGCCGATCTTGACCTCCACGGGACCCTCCTCGGTGCCGGCCGCACGGTCGCATGCCGACGGGCAAAGACTATCGCGCGCGGGCATCGGCTCGGCGCGGGAGGAGCCGAGCGGGCTGGCGCGGCGGGGCGGCGGTTCAGGCGTCGTGGGCGTGTAGCGGGAAGCTCGCGATGCCGCGCCAGGCCAGCGCGGCCACCAGCGCCTCGGCCTCCGCCTTCGGCAGCTGCCTCCCGCCGGCCAACCAGAACCGGGCCGCCACCTCAGCGGCGCCGGCCAGGCCCGCAGCCAGCAGCTCGGCGTGCGCCCGGCCGACCCCGGTGTCCGACATGATCGTCTCGGTGATCGCCTCGACGCAGCCCCGCTCGACCCGTTCGACCCGTTCGCGCACGGCCGGGTCGTTGCGCAGGTCCGACTCGAAGACCAGGCGGAACGCCTCGCTCTCGTGGTCCACGAAGCCGAAGTACGCCTCCATGGCGCCGCGGATGCGCTCCTTGTTGTCGCTCGTCGCGGCCATCGCGGCGCGTACTTTCGCCACGATGTCGTCGCAGTGGGTGTCGAGCAGCGCCAGGTAGAGCTCCAGCTTGCCGGGGACGTGCTGATAGAGCACGGGCTTGGAGACGCCGGCCCGCTCCGCGATGTCATCCATGGCGGCGGCGTGGTACCCGTGGGCGACGAACACGTCCTGCGCGGCGGCCAGCAGCTGCTTCCGGCGCGCCGACCGCGGCAAGCGGGTCGGCCGGCCAGCGGTCCGTGAGCCACTCGTCGCGGGTGTCATCGGCACCTCCATGTCATCCGCCCAGTGTGCCCCCACCCCGCGAATTGGCCGGACCGCACAACTTATCGCCACCTCGTGCACACGGTAGCCTCACCATGGGCGACGGAGGAGCGCATGGTGGACGAATCAGGGCAACCTGGCGGCGCCGTACCGGCCATGCACAACGGTACGGAGGACCACGGCAACGGTTCCTGGCTGCACAGCTGGGCGCCCGCTGCCCTGGAGTCGCTGGCGCCCGTACCGGCCCCCAGCGCGAACGGCTCGACGCCCGCCTGGTCCAGCGGGCCGACCAGCGACGGCTACCAGCTGGACGACTCCACCACCGGGTTCCCGGTGGCCGGCTCGGCGACCGACTTCGAGCCATGGGCACCCCGGCCGGTCCCGTTGCCGCCCGGCCACGTGGGCCTGTCAGACCTGACGCCGCCGCGCGGGATCTCCGTCATGCCCACATCGGTGGAGCCGACTCCGGTCCTGCCGCCCTTGCTGCCCGTACCCCCGTCGCCGGCGGCGGTCGAGCCGGAGCCGGAGCCCGACGCGCTGCCCCAACGGGTGCCGGCCGAGCCGGACGTACCCGCGCTGCCCGAGCCGGTGGCCGCGGAGCTCGATGCGCGGGCCGAGGCCCCCGAGCTGGCGCGTATCGCCACGTACCTCAAGCACGACGGCTCCGGATCGGACACCGCCGCACCGCGCCGTGACAGCTTCGACGTCGAGGCGATGCTCGCCGCGGTGCAGGAGGTCCCGGGCGTACGCGGTGCGGAGCTGCGGCGCAACCCGGGCGGCGTGCACACGCTGCGCCTCGACCTCGCCGACGGCGCCGATCCCGCACTCGTCAGCAGGGCGGTGGCGCGGTTGCTCAACGAGCGCATGGGCCTCGCCGCGGCGGTC
The DNA here is from genome assembly GCA_016880465.1 of Micromonosporaceae bacterium. GTDB lineage: Bacteria > Actinomycetota > Actinomycetes > Mycobacteriales > Micromonosporaceae > EFPC-2. The sequence continues at coordinate 23 of JAEHDK010000655.1, read as the reverse complement.
GGCAGCCCGGGGGACAGCCGCGG
>JAEHDK010000654.1 GCA_016880465.1 Micromonosporaceae bacterium | reverse complement strand
GCCGAGCTGATCCGGAACCGCACGTTCCGGGATAATCCACAGCGATCGAGGTCTTCTAGCCGTGCTGGACCCCGAGCGGCGCCGCCGGCGCATCCGGCACCTCCCGGCCGAGCCGGCGGTCGAGCCCGACGCCGCGGCCGTGGAGATCCCGGCCGGTGTCCCGGTCGTCACCGAGGCCGAGGCCGCCGCTGACCGGGAGGCCGAACGCGGGCTGCGCGGGCTGGTCGGCTCCGGCGCGTCCCAGGTGGGCACCGGTGCCGCGATGCGGGCCCGGGACGCGGCCCGGGTCACCGACGCCGATCTCGCGGCCGCCGAGGCGAACCTCCTCATCGTGCGGCGCGGCTGGGTACCGCGCGACGACCTGCCGCGCAGCGGACCCCGCTAGCTGACGGCGCCGGACCGTTCGTACGCCGCGATCTGCGCGATCCGGCGTACGTGCCGCTCACCGCGTACGAACGGGGTGGCCAGGAACGTCTCCACTAGCGCGGTCGCCTCGTCGAGCGGGTGCTGGCGGGCGCCGACGCTCACCACGTTCGCGTCGTTGTGCTCCCGGGCGAGCCGGGCGGTCTCCGGGTTCCAGGCCAGCGCGGCCCGTACGCCGGCCACCTTGTTCGCGGCGATCTGCTCGCCGTTGCCCGAGCCGCCCAACACCACGCCGAGGCTGCCCGGGTCCGCCACGACGCGGGTGCCGGTCTCGATGCAGTAGGCCGGATAGTCGTCGGCCGGGTCGAAGGCGTGCGCGCCGACGTCGACCACCTCGTACCCCTGCTTGGCCAGCTGGCTGACCAGGTGCACCTTCAGCTCGTAGCCGGCATGGTCCGCTCCCAGGTAGACGCGCATGCTGCGCAGTCTGCCAGGCGGGCTCAGCCGAGCTCGGCCAGTACCAGGCCGGCGCGGGCCTTGGGCGTGAACCAGGTGCTCTTGCGGGGCATCTTCTGCCGGGCCAGGTTCACCGCGAGGAAGTCGGCAACGGTCACCGGCGCGATCAGGACCGCGAGCGCCGCGCGCCCCGCGTCGACCTCGCCGGCCAGCCAGCTCGCCGGGTAGTCGCCGCCGACGTACGTGATCCGCTTGTCGCCCGGATCGAACCCGAGCGCGTCGCGCAGCAGGACCCGCTCGACGAGCGCGTGGTCGAGGTTGTCGACGTCCGGCGCGGCCGGGTCGCGCGGCAGGCGTACCGCCCAGGACGCACCCGGCCCGCCGTAGAGGTAAACCACCCCGGGTTCGGCCGGCACCTCTGGTACCGCCGGCCCCGGCTCGACGGTGGCGCCCGCGGCCGCGAGCCGGCCGACCAGCCCGCCCACGTCGGTGGTCAGCTCGCCGACCAACCGGTTGTACGGCTGGATCGCGACGCAGGCGGGCGTGGTCAGCACGGCGAGGAAGCGCGGCAGCTCGGCCAGCTGCGCCGCGAGTGTGCGGTGATTGCCGTCGGCGACAACCAGCTCACCGCCGCCGGCCAGCGCGCGCAGCGACTCCTGCAGCGAGCCGGGTCCGACCAGCCAGACGGCATGCGTACGCCCGGCCTGGTCCAGATCGGTCGCGGCCGGTGGGCCGGCGTCCTCGGCCGCGGCGGCGAGCGCGGCGTGCAGCAGGTCGCCATCGGTCTGTACGAGGAGAACGGACGAGAGCAGGTGCCGGGTGGCCCGGGTGAGCGCGACGCGCTCGCGGACCTTCTCGATGAACACGTCCTCGTTGCGGATCACGAGCCCGGGCTCGTCGACGGTGGCCGAGATCTGGTCGGTGTCCACCATGCCGATCAGGCCGTACGACGGCTCCTCGCCGGGTGCGGTGATCCGGTACAGCGCGACGACCCGCTCGGCGGGCGTGTAGCTGCCGTCCTGCTTGGCCTCGGCCAGCCGGGCGACCGCGTCCGGCAGGGACTCGCGCAACGTCTTGCCGAGCGAACCCGGTGCCCGGTGCGGCATCTCGATCGCGAGCGCGCTGGCCGGGTTGACCGTGATGATCGCGGTGATCTCCGCGTCGTCGGCGAACTCGTCGTAGTTCTGCGCGCCGGTACCCCCGGTGCTGACCCAGGCCCGCTCGATCGGGTGCACAACCGTCATGGCTGCCCAGGCTATCCGGCTGGACCGTCAGTCGAAGACGGGGGCGACCGTACGTGACCGCTTGATCTCGAAGAAGCCGGGCGTGGCGGCGACCAGGAGCGTGCCGTCCCAGAGCCGGCCGGCCGCCTCGCCCTTGGGCGCCGGGGTGACGACCGGCCCGAAGAACGCCATCGGCTGGCCATCGGCGCCCGGTACGTGGATCACCGGCGTACCGACGTCGGTGCCGACCGGTGCCATGCCCTCCTCGTGGCTGGCCCGCAGTGCCGCGTCGTACTGGGTCGACTCACCGGCCGCGGCGAACTCAGGGTCGAGCCCTACCTCGGCGAGCGCGGCCCGCCAGAGCTCTGGCCCGGGCTCCTCGGTGCGCAGGTGGATGGCGTTGCCGAGGGCGGTGTACAGCTCGCGGACGGCCTGCTGGCCGTACTTCTGCTGGGCCGCGACGCAGACCCGGACCGAGCCCCAGGCGCGCTCCATGAACGCGCGGTACCGCTCTGGCAGCTCCCGGCCCTCGTTGAGCACGGCCAGGCTCATCACCCGGAACTGCACGTCCACGGGGCGGACCCGCTCCACCTCGAGCAGCCAGCGGGAGGTGATCCAGGCCCACGGGCAGGCGGGATCGAACCACATGCTGGCGGTGACGCGCTCCTGTTGCATGAAGCCTCCTTGGCTTACCCCGGAACGGCCGGATCTGTCCGCACCGACCTCCTACCAGTCACCCTCGACGTGCGGTGAGCCGGTCAAGGCGCCGGAACGGCGCATGGAAGACTCCCCCAAAGGCCAGACTTCACAGTAGTGCGGCCTTTCCGGGCCGTCGACGGGGACGGGCCGGACCAGTGCAGGATGGAGATACCCACGTGGCCGGAGTGCGTAACCTCAGCCAGGTCGAGGCGGCCGAGCGGGCCCGACTGCTCGACGTGACGTCCTACGAGATCACCCTCGACCTCACCGACGGCACCGGTGGTCCCGGTGAACGCACGTTCCGCTCGCGGACCGAGATCCAGTTCCGGTGTACCGAACCGGGCGCGGCCACGTTCATCGAGCTGGCCGCCGACCGCGTGCGCTCCGCCACGCGCAACGGCGAGCCGGTCGACACCTCGGCGTGGTCGGCCGAGCGGGGGCTGGACCTGACCGGCCTGGCGGCCGTCAACACGCTGGTGGTCGACGCGGACTTCCTGTACTCGTCGACCGGCCAGGGCCTGCACCGCAGCGTGGACCCGGTGGACAAGGAGGTGTACCTCTACAGCCAGTTCGAGACGGCCGACGCGCAGCGCGTGTACGCCTGCTTCGACCAGCCGGACCTGAAGAGCGTCTACACCTGGCACGTCACGGCGCCCGCGCACTGGCGGGTGATCTCGAACATGCCGGTGGCGTCGGTGGAGGCTGGGCCGGTGGCCGCGACCCAGATCGTCCACTTCGGACAGTCGGCCCGGATGAGCACCTACATCACGGCGCTGTGCGCGGGGCCCTACCACGAGGTACTCAGCCGGCATGACGGGATCGAGCTCGGTATCTACTGCCGCGCGTCGATGGCGCGGTACCTCGACGAGGACGACATCCTGCGCGTCACCCGGGAGGGGTTCGACTTCTTCCACGCCCAGTTCGGCGTACGGTACCCGCTGGCCAAGTACGACCAGGTCTTCGTACCGGACTTCAACGCCGGCGCGATGGAGAACTTCGGCTGCGTGGTGCACGCCGAGCAGTACTACATCTTCCGCTCGCAGGTCACCGGCTTCGAGTACGAGCAGCGGGCCAACACGATCCTGCACGAGATGGCGCACATGTGGTTCGGCGACCTCGTCACCATGCGGTGGTGGGACGACCTGTGGCTGAACGAGTCGTTCGCGGAGTGGGCATCGCACTGGTGCAACGCCGAGGCGACGCGGTTCACCGACGCGTGGACGACCTTCCTGTCGGTACGCAAGAACTGGGGCTACCGGCAGGACCAGCTCTCCTCCACCCACCCGGTGTACGGCGAGATGCCGGACGTCGAGGCGGTTGAGGTGAACTTCGACGGAATCACGTACGCCAAGGGCGCCAGCGTACTCAAGCAGCTCGTGGCGTACGTCGGCATCGAGCCCTTCCTCGCCGGCCTGCGCAGCTATTTCACCACCCACGCCTGGGGCAACGCGACCTTCGACGACCTGCTGACGGCGCTGGAGACCGCGTCCGGCCGGGAGCTGCGCAAGTTCGCCGCGCAGTGGCTCGAGACCGCCCAGGTCAACACGCTACGACCGGTGATCGAGCGGAACCCGGACGGGAGCTACGCGTCGGTCGCCGTCCAGCAGGAGGCGCCGGCCGGGTACCCCACCCTGCGTACCCACCGGATCGCCGTCGGGCTCTACGACCTCGCGGGCGCTCGGCTCGTACGGCGGACCCGGCTGGAGATCGACGTGGCCGCCGAGCGGACCGAGATCCCGCAGCTCACCGGGCAGCCCGCGGCCGACGTGCTGCTGCTCAACGACGACGACCTGACGTACGCCAAGCTGCGGCTGGACGAGCAGTCCATGGCGACGGTCGTCGGGCACCTGGCCGGCTTCGAGTCGTCGTTGGCGCGCGCCCTGTGCTGGGCGGCCGCGTGGGACATGACCCGGGACGCCGAGATGGCGGGCCGCGACTACGTGGCGCTCGCGCTCGGCGCGCTGCCGGCCGAGCAGGACATCAACCTCGTCACGGCAACCCTCCGGCAGGTCAACTCCGTGCTGGCCCTGTACGTCGACACGTCCTGGGCGCCGGCCGGCTGGGCCGCGCTGGCCCAGGTTTCGGCCACCGCGCTGCGGGCCGCCGAACCGCGCAGCGGCCTGCAGCTGGCCTGGGCGCGGTCGTACGCGTCGGCCGTACGCGAGCCGGCCGACGTCGCCGAGCTGCAGCGCTGGCTCGACGGCGTCGACGTGCCACCCGGCCTGGTGGTGGACACCGAGCTGCGCTGGGGGCTCTGGCAGGCGCTGGTGGCCTGCGGCGCGGCCGGGTCGGACGAGATCGAGGCCGAGCTGGACCGCGACCGTACGGCAAGTGGCGAGCGGCAGGCCGCACTCGCCCGGGCGCTGATCGCGACGCCCGAGGGGAAGGCGGAGATCTGGCGCCGGCTCGTGGCGGACCCGGACCTGCCGAACTGGCTCCAGCGCTCGTACCTGCAAGGCTTCCAGCACCCGGCGCAGGTCGAGCTGACCCGCCCGTACACGCCACGGTTCTTCGAGGCGGCGGCGGACGTCTGGGCCAACCGCGACGGCGATGTCGCACAGGACTTCGTCACGCTCGCGTACCCGATCTTCGACGTACGCGAGGAGACTGTCGCGGCCACCGACGCCTGGCTGGCCGACGAGAGCCGCCCTGCGCCGCTCCGCCGGCTGGTCGCCGAGGGCCGCGACGGCGTCGTACGCGCCCTCCGCGCCCGCGCCCGCGACCGCGCGGCCGGCTAAGCCTGGGGTT
>JAEHDK010000081.1 GCA_016880465.1 Micromonosporaceae bacterium | reverse complement strand
CGCCCGGTCGCCGCGACATGGCCGCAGCGGGCCGAGCCTGCCGGCCGGCCACTGACCATTGTGGACAATGGTACGGTCGTCGGCGAGATCGTGGTGGCCTTACGCCGGTCCGCGGACCGGGCACTCCTGGACGAGATCGCCGCGGTCGCCGCCGGCGCGCTGCGCAACATCCGGCTCGACGCGGAGCTACGGGCCCTGCGGGATGCGATGGACGCCCAAAACGTCGAGGTAGCAGCGTCCCAGGAGCGGCTCGCCGCCGCGGCCGAGGCCGAGCGCGTCCAGCTCGCCGCTGCGATCGCGGTCCGGATCGGGCCCGACCTCACCGGGCTTCGGGTCGCGCTGGCCGACGTCGAGTCCGAAGCCACCGGCCTGGAGACGGGTTGCCGCCAGCTCGCCGACCACGCCAGCCGGGTTGTGGCCGAGGTGCGCGCGCTTTCCCGCGGCGTTCTGCCGCCGGTCCTGACCGACCATGGCCTCGCCGCGGCGGCCCGCGCGCTGCTGCGCCGCGGCGAGGCCCGCACCGCCCTGCAGGTGGCGCCGCCGCTGTCCGACGAACGCTTCCCGGCGGCGGTGGAGACCACGGTGTACCTGGCCTGCCAGGAGCTGGCCGAAGCCGCCGACCGGCAGCGCGCGACCGCGGTCTCGATCCGGCTGTGGCGGGACAACGATTCGCTTGCGTTCGCGGTCGACCATGACGCGCCCACGGGGATCCGGGCCAGCGCCGACCGGGTGGCCGCGCTCGGCGGCGAGCTGCGGACGGAGCTCCTCCCGACGGGCACCCGAGTGACCGGCACCATCCCGCTGACCGCCTGATAAGAGCTACCGGGTAGGCGAGAGTCATACTCGGCTCCGGTAAGCCGCCGGTGGGTAAGCACTCCCTTGCCGCGCGGGCTGCGGCTGATGATCGGCGGATGTCACTGTCCGGTAAGGATTGCCGCCGGCCGCGCGGCCTAGCCTGATGCGATGAAGGAGCGGGGCCTCCGCTCCCCGTGACACTCGCCCTGATCAGGGGGGAAATGCGCGCCGCGGGTGTAGAGCGCCGCCGCCTTGACCATCGGCCCGTACTGCACCCGCCCGGTCACCCCGGCCGGGGCGTCGGCCACCGTCACGTGGCCACAGGCGCAGGACAGCGCCACGATCTGGTGCTCGGTCACCTCGAGCCTTGGCTCGGGCAGCTCGAAGACCTGGCGGCGCTGCCGGGCGTACTCGACCGCACCGGCCAGGTCCGCGCCGCACGCCGGGTTGGCGCACCGGTCCGGGCGGTGCACCAGCATCTGGTCAGGGTGGGCCACCAGCGCCAACGCCGACCCCGACGATCCGGGCTGCTTACCCGGCCGGCGACCAGAACCCTTACCAGAGCTGCGTTGCGGCCTGGCCAGCCCATCCGACGACGGCGGCCGCGGCGAGTTCGTCGAGTTCGCACCCAACCGGCGGCGCAACTCCGCCACCTCCACCTCAAGCCCGGCCACCCGCGCCGTCAACCGCTCGATCGTCTCAGCCTGCAACGCAACCAGCTCAGCAAGCTCCTCACAGGACGGACGCTGCGGCTCGGGCTGCACACCAGGATCATGACAGTCGATCAGCCACAGTGGACAGAGACACGCCGGTACTCAAGCTGAGTACGTTGCCTTCAGCTGCTGACCCAGCTCAAGACGCTGCCCAACCACCCGGTCGTGATCGTCAATCTCTACTACGACCCGTTCGTCGGCGACGACGGATGTCTGGCCCCCGCCGTCAGCGACGCGAAACGCCAGTCAATGGCCGTCAAACTCACCGCGCTGAACACGATCCTCGCCAACGGCGCCACGGCTGCGTCGTTTGCCACCGCGGACCCCGACTTCACCGGCCACGGCCTGGGCATCGGCCAGCCCTACGTGCAGGGCGTCAAGGCGTCCGCACCGTTTCACCCACAGCCGCGGGCGAACTGGCTATCGCGCTGGCCGACGAGCAGGCCCGGCAAGCCGCCGCAAGGCATTGATCAAACTCGGTGCGTGGTCGTCGGGCGGCTGGTGCGGCGGCGGCGCACCGCCCTCGTGGCGACCGTCGCGTTTGTCCCGGCCCTGCCGAAGCCCGAGCGCAAGACCGCACGATGCATCAACGCCGCGTCCGCTCAACAATCGAGCGTTACTGAAACTGTCATCAGGCACATCCAGCGTTGCGCCGGCGCGGCCGGCGAGTGCCCACAGCCTCGGCCTCGGCGGGTCGATTGTGATGCTGCAGACGTGCGTCGTGGAGCCAGCGAAAGCAGCCGAGGTCGATGACCAAGCTGGAAACGCGCAGTGCGGACATGCCGCGCCGCGCGGTCGAGGCGAGCCGATGGCTTCCCGCCAGGCCGGAACCGAGCGCAAACGACCGGCGGCCGTCGCCTCGCCGGTCAAGTAGCACCCCACTGCTGCGGGATCGGCTCGTCCGGCGGCGCTCCTAAGGCAGCTCGCTAGCTGCCGTCCACTCCCTCTCGCTTGGCGAGCTCGCGTCGCACGTCAGCCGGATCGGGGTCGAGCCGATCTGCCGGGCGCTGGGCTACAAGTCGGCCTCGACGGTGTACGCCCGCCGGCACCGGCCGCCGTCGCGCCGCTCGGTGCGTGACGAGGAGATCCTGGCCGAGATCCGCCGCGT
>JAEHDK010000080.1 GCA_016880465.1 Micromonosporaceae bacterium | reverse complement strand
GGTGCGGCGGGCGACGCGGCCCGAGCGGCCGGGGACGCCGCCCGGACCGCGGGCGAGGCAACCCGGCAGGCTGGTGATGCGGCCACCGGCGCGACCCCGGAGGACACGCCACCGGCCGGGTCCGCACCGGACGACGGCAGATCTCCGGGTGACGCGGACCGGTAAGGCCGGCATACCATCTCGGTCATGACTGAAGCTGAGCTGCGCGCCGCGATCGAGCAAGTCATGCCGGGGGTACGTGACGACCTGAAGCGACTCGTCAGCATTCCGAGCATCGCCTTCGACGGCTTCGACCACGGGCACGTCGAGCGGTCCGCCGAGGCGGTGGCCGAGCTGCTACGCGGTGCCGGCCTCCCGGAGGTGTCGGTCGTCCGCGCCGGTGGGCAGCCGGCCGTCATCGGACGCCGCCCCGCCCCGCCCGGCGCACCGACCGTCCTGCTGTATGCCCACCACGACGTGCAACCGATCGGCGACGCGGCGAAATGGGAGAGCGACCCGTTCACCGCCGAGGTGCGCGGCGACCGGCTGTACGGGCGCGGCACCGCCGACGACAAGGCGGGCGTGCTCGCACACGTCGCCACCCTGCGCGCGTTCGGCGACAAGCTGCCGGTCGGCGTGGTGGTGTTCATCGAGGGCGAGGAGGAGTTCGGCTCGGGCTCGCTGGAGCGGCTGCTCACCGAGCACCGCGCGGAGCTGGCGTCGGATGTGATCGTGATCGCCGACTCGGGCAACTGGTCGGTCGACGTACCGGCCCTGACCACCTCGCTGCGCGGTCTGGTCGGCTGCATCGTCGAGGTGCGTACCCTCGACTCAGCCGTCCACAGTGGAATGTTCGGGGGCGCCGTACCCGATGCGCTCACCGCGTTGTGCCGGCTGCTCGCCACGCTGCACGACGGCGCCGGCGACGTGGCGATCGACGGGCTCGTCCAGCGGGCCGCCGCGCCGCTCGACTACCCGGAGGACCGGCTGCGCGAGGAGGCGGGGCTGCGCGACGGCGTCCACCTGATCGGTACCGGGCGGCTCGTCGAGCGGCTGTGGACCAAGCCGTCGGTCTCCGTGCTCGGCATCGACGCACCGCGGACGTTCGAGGCGCCCAACGCTCTCGTCCCGTCGGCCACGGCCAAGGTGAGCGTACGGCTCGCCCCGGGCGACGACCCGAAGAAGGCCTTCGAGGCGATCTCGGCCCACCTCCAGACACATGCGCCCTGGGGCGCCGAGGTCACCGTGACGCTGGAGGGCGACGGGCTGCCCTGCGTGATCGACGCGCGCGGGCCGCGGTACGACGCCGCTCGCGCCGCGTTCAAGGCGGCCTGGGACGGTGTCGACTCGGTGGACGTCGGGGTGGGCGGGTCGATCCCGTTCATCGCGACCTTCCAGGAGATGTTCCCGGACGCGGCGATCCTGGTGACCGGCGTGGAGGACCCGTACACGAAGGCACACGGGCCGAACGAGAGCCTGCACCTCGGCGTCTTCCACCGGGCCTGCCTGGCCGAGGCGCTGCTGCTGGAGAATCTCGCCGCAGTTGCGCCGAAGGGCCGGTAGCCGGCCGGGCGTCGTGGTAGGGTTTCGAACATGAGTTCGAATGAGGTCATGGTGCGGTTGGAGGCCGCCGTCCGTGCTCTGGGCGAAGCGGACGTCTCCGGGCTACCTGAGGATGCTCTACGTGAGCATCTCGCCGAGCTCTCGGCCGCGCTCTGCGAGATCGACGCACAGCTGGCCCGGTTGGCCGAGGCGGTTCGCGCCCGCGGCTTCGCCGTCGTCGAGGAGACCCTGCGGGAGGAGCCGCTGGTCACGGTCTGACGGTCGGGCGGGCTGCGGCCGAACGCCGCGACCAGCTGGGATGTCGGGGGTGGCTGCCAGGATGGTGAGGTGCAATTCGCTGAACTGGCCGCCACCTCCGCCGCCGTCGCCGCCACGCCGGGCCGGCGGGCCAAGATCGAGTTGATCGCCGACGCGCTGCGCCGGCTGCCTCCCGAGGAGAT
>JAEHDK010000653.1 GCA_016880465.1 Micromonosporaceae bacterium | reverse complement strand
GAGCCAGACGTCGCAGCCGGTCCGCTCGGCGAGCGCGGGCGCCGGCATCAACGGCGTATCGCCCTCGTACAGGGTGACGACCGGCGTGGCGTCGGTGACCGGGAGCCGGTCGCGGTACGCCTCGATCACGCCGCGGTACACGGCTATCCCCCCTCGACCCGGAGCACGCTGGCGATCGACCGTACGATGGCCAGCCCCCGCAACTGCTCGACGGTCGCGGCCAGCGCGGCATCGGGCGCCTGGTGGGTGACCACGACCAGGCTCGCGTCATCGCCGTGCCCGGCCTGCCGGACCGTCGCGATCGACACGTCGTGCTCGGCGAAGACGCCGGCGACGGTGGCGAGCACGCCGGCCCGGTCGGCGACGTCGAGCGAGATGTGGTACCGCGTCGGCACCTCGCCCATCGGCCGGATGGGCAGGTCCGCGTACGCCGACTCGGACGCCGCCCGCACGCCGGCGAGCCGGTTGCGCGCGACCGCCACGAGGTCGCCCAGCACCGCGCTCGCGGTGGGTGCCCCGCCCGCGCCGCGACCGTAGAACATCAGCTGGCCGGCCGCATCCGCCTCGACGAACACCGCGTTGAACGCGTCGCCGACGCTCGCCAGTGGATGGTCGCGCGGGATCATCGCCGGGTGCACCCGTACCGACACCCCGCCGTCCGCCGCGCGGGACGCGATGCACAGCAGCTTGATCGTGCAGCCCATCTCGCGGGCGCTCGCCACATCCGACGCGGTCACGTCCGCTATGCCCTCGCGGTACACGTCGCCGGCGGCGACCCTGGTGTGGAACGCCAGCGAGGCGAGGATCGCCGCCTTCGCGGCGGCGTCGAAGCCCTCGACGTCGGCGGTCGGGTCGGCCTCCGCGTAGCCGAGCGCGGTGGCCTCGTCGAGCGCCTCGCTGAACCCGGCGCCGGTGGCGTCCATTCTGGACAGTATGTAGTTGGTCGTACCGTTGACGATCCCGGTCACCCGGCTGATCCGGTCGCCGTGCAGGGACTCCCGTAGCGGGCGCAGCAGCGGGATCGCACCCGCCACGGCCGCCTCGAAGTACAGGTCCGCACCGCCGGCCGCCGCCGCCTCGTGCAGGGTCGCGCCGTCCTCGGCGAGCAGCGCCTTGTTCGCGGTGACCACGCTGCGGCCCGAGCTGAGCGCCTCGATCAGCCAGGTCCGCGCCGGCTCGATGCCGCCGACGACCTCGATGACCACGTCGACGTCCTCGCGTTTGACCAGGCCGAGCACGTCGGTGGTGAACAGCTCCGCCGGGACCGGCAGGTGACCGCGGTCGCGCCGGGGCCGGCGGACCGCGATGCCGGCCAGCTCCACCGGTGCCCCGATCCGGGCGGTCAGGTCGTCCGCCTGCTCGTACAGCAGCCGCACGACCTCGGCGCCTACCGTGCCGCACCCCAGCAGCGCCACCCTGATCATGCCCTACCCCACATCGAGCGCGAGGAGATCCTCTTCGGTCTCCCGCCGTACGATCACCCGCGCCTGCCCGTCGCGGACCGCCACCACGGGCGGTCGCGGCACGTGGTTGTAGTTGCTGGCCATGCTCCGGCAGTACGCGCCCGTGCCGGGCACCGCGAGGAGGTCACCGGGCCGCACGTCGCCGGGCAGGAACTCATCCTTCACGACGATGTCCCCCGCCTCGCAATGCCGTCCCACCACCCGGGCGAGCGCGGCCGGCGCGTCGGACGCGCGGGAGGCCACGGTCGCCGAGTAGTTGGCGTCGTAGAGCGCGGTCCGGATGTTGTCGCTCATCCCGCCGTCGACGCTCACGTACGTACGGATGCCGTCGACGTCCTTCACGGTGCCCACCTCGTACAGCGTGAACATTGCCGGACCCACGATCGCCCGGCCCGGCTCGATCGTGAGGCGGGGCACCGGCAGCCGGAGCGCGGCGGACTCCTGTTCGACGATCTTCGCCAGGCTCGCGGCCAGGTCCGCCGGTGACGTCGGGTCGTCCTGCGTGGTGTAGGCGATGCCGAAGCCACCGCCGAGGTCAAGCTCTTGCGGGGGTACGCCGTGCGCCTCGCGGATCGCGGCCGCCAGCCCGAGGACCCGCCGGGCGGACAGCTCGAACGCGGCGGTGTCGAAGATCTGGGAGCCGATGTGCGAGTGCAGCCCGCGCAGCTCCAGCACGTCCTCGGCGAGGATCCGCGCGACGGCCGCGGCGGCGGCGCCACCGGCGAGCGAGAAGCCGAACTTCTGGTCCTCGTGCGCGGTGGCGATGTACTCGTGCGTGTGCGCCTCCACGCCCACGGTCACCCGGACGAGGACGCGCGGCCGGACCCCTTGCGACCGGGCGAGCGCGGTCAGCCGGGTGATCTCGTCGAACGAGTCGACGATGATCCGGCCGACGCCCACGTCCAGCGCCCGGGCCAGCTCCGCCGCCGACTTGTTGTTGCCGTGCAGGCCGATCCGCTCGGGCGGCATGCCCGCGGCGAGCGCGGCGGCCAGTTCGCCGCCGGTGCACACGTCGAGCCCGAGCCCCTCCGCCGCGACGATCCGTACGATCGCCTTGGCCAGGAACGCCTTGCCCGCGTAGCACACGTCGGCACCGCGGAAGGCGTCGCGGAACTCGCGGCAGCGGCTGCGGAAATCGTGCTCGTCCAGCAGGTACACCGGCGTACCGAACTCCCGGGCCAGGTCCACCACCCGCAGCCCGCCGACGGACAGCGCCCCGTCGCGTCCACGGTGGACAGTGCGCGGCCAGAGCTGCGGCACCAGCGCGTTGACGTCGGCGGGGGTACGCAGCCAGGCCGGCCCGCGGGATCCCAGGTCCGCGTGCAGGGCGCCCGCCTCGTGGGCACGCATCGGCTACATCCGCTCCGGCGCGCCGACGCCGAGCAGGGTCAGGCCGTTGGCGATGACCGTACGCGTCGCGTCGTTGAGCCAGAGCCGGGCGCGGTGCAGGTCGGTGATCTCCTCCTCGCCCACCGGCAGGATCCGGCAGTTGTCGTAGAACCGGTGGTACGAGCCGGCCAGCTCCTCCAGGTAGCGGGCGATCCGGTGCGGCCCGCGCAGCTCCGCCGCGGTCGCGACGACCGTGGGGTACTCGCCGAGCGCCTTGAGCAGCTCCTGTTCCTTGTCGTGCGCCAGCAGCTCGGGCCGGAAGTCCTCGGGCGCGCCGCGGTGCAGGCCGACGTCGGCCGCATTGCGCGCGACTGAGGCGGTCCGGGCGGCCACGTACTGCACGTAGTAGACCGGGTTCTCCCGGGCCTGCCGGGTGATCTCGTCGATGTCGAGCGTCAGCGTGGAGTCGGTGGACGCGCGGGCGAGCGAGTAGCGGGCCGCATCGACGCCGACGAGGTCGACCAGCTCGTCGAGCGTGACGATCGCCCCGGCCCGCTTCGACAGGCGGACCGGCCCGCCGCTCTGCACGAGGTGTACGAGCTGCCCGATCATGATCTCGATGTGGTAGTCGGGGTCGTCCCCGGCGCACGCGGCGATCGTCCGGAGCCGGCCGACATAGCCATGGTGATCGGCCCCGAGCAGGTAGATGCACTTGTCGAAGCCGCGCTCGCGCTTGTTGAGGTAGTACGCCGAGTCGGCGGCGATATACGTTTTCGTGCCGTTGGCCCGGATCAGCACCCGGTCCCGGTCGTCGCCGAAGTCGGTCGTACGCAGCCAGACCGCGCCGTCCGACTCGTACACGTGGCCCTGTTTGCGCAGGGTGTCGATGGCGTGCTCGACGGCGCCGCTGGCGTGCAGCTCGCGCTCGGAGAACCAGATGTCGAACGAGACGCCGAACCGGTCCAGGCTGGTCCGCATCGCGTCGAGCATCAGCCGGTACCCCTCGTCCCGGAAGAGCATCAGGGCCTCGGCCCGCGGCAGGCTCAGCGCCTCCGGGTGCGCGGCGACGATCTGCTTGCCGATGTCCACGACGTACTCGCCGGCGTACCCGTGCTCCGGGGTCGGCTCGCCGAGCGCCGCGGCGTAGAGCGAGTTGCCGAAGTGCTCCAGCTGGCTGCCGGCGTCGTTGATGTAGTGCTCGCTGGCCACCTCGGCGCCGGACGCGACCAGGATGCGGTGCAGCGAGTCGCCGACCGCGGCCCACCGGGTGTGCCCGAGATGCACCGGGCCGGTCGGGTTCGCCGAGACGAACTCCAGGTTGATCCGCTGGCCGGCGAGTAGCCGGCTCCGCCCGTACTCCCGGCCGCTCTGGACCACCGCGCGGGCGAGCTCCCCGGCGGCGGCCGCTTCGAGGCGGATGTTGAGGAAGCCCGGCCCCGCCACCTCCACCGAGGCGATTCCGGGCAGCTCGGCGAGCCGCTCGGCCAGCGCGGCGGCCAGCTCGCGCGGTGTCCTGCCGACCCGCTTCGCGAGCTGCATCGCGAGGGTGGAGGCGTAGTCGCCGTGCTCCGGGCTGCGCGGTCGCTCGACGGCCGTCTGCGCGGGCAGGGCCTCAAGATCGAGGCCACGCTCGGCGAACACGGCGCGGGCGGCGGCCAGCACGGCCTCGGCAAGCTCGGCGGGAGTCACCGATCCATGCTAACGGGGGTAGACTCGGGAACTCGGCGGCGACCCTGCGAGCTGAAGTGCCGTCTACCCCGGCCCGGCGACGTTACGAGGCACCATGAGCATGAGCACCCCGCAGAGCGGCGGCAACCGCTCCTCCGCTGTCTCCGCCGCCAAGAAGGCAGCCGCTGCCGCCAAGTCGACGGCGGGCGCGAACACGGCGGCGGGCAGGACGGCCGCGAGCAAGGCGACGGCCAAGGCCGCCGCGAAGGGCGGCCCGCGCCGACCCGTCACGCCCGTCAAGGTCGGCCAGGGCCGCAACTGGGGGCCGATCGCTCTGTTCGTCGCGGTCGGTGTGATCGCCGCCATGATCATCGGGTACGGGGCTTACTACGTCTACCAGGGCAGCCAGTCCTGGGAGGACAAGGCCAGCAGCATCAGCGGCCTGATCAACTACCGGAAGACCCGGCCGGACCTGATGAAGAGCGGCCAGCATCAGCAGGGCACGGTGACGTACGACATGAACCCGCCCGCGGTCGGTCCGCACAACCCCAGCTGGCAGCGGTGCCTCGGCGACGTCTACGCCGCGCCGATCGCGACCGAGCACGCGGTGCACAGCCTGGAGCACGGCGCTGTGTGGATCACGTACCGCCCCGACCTGTCGAAGGACCAGGTGGACAAGCTCGCCGCCAAGGTACGCGGCAACGACTTCATGCTGATGAGCCCGTTCGACGGCCTGGACAAGCCGATCTCGCTCCAAGCCTGGGGGTACCAGCTCAAGGTCGACAACGCCAACGACGGCCGGATCGACGAGTTCGTCAGGGACCTGCGACAGAACGCCACGGCCGAGCCGGGCGTCGCGTGCTCCAGCGGTGACTACGTGACCGCCACCGGTACGACGCCGCGGGACATGTCGCAGGCCCAGCCTCCCGCCGGAACGGGCGGATGACTACCGTCGCCAACGACGCGCCGCCGCCGGACACCGATGGTGCGGTGGCGGTCGCGCCGTCCGGGCGCCGCCGGTTCGGCACCGCGTGGCTCGCCGCTGCCATCGTGGTCGGCCTGCTGCTCGGCCTCCTCGCCGGACTGCTCGTCCCCTCCCTGCGTACGCCCGGCGACGACGCCCCGGAGGCCGGGTTCGCCCGGGACATGTCGCTGCACCACGCGCAGGCCGTGGAGATGGCGATGATCACGTACGCCAAGGCGGTGGACCCGCGTACCCGGACCATCGCGTACGACATCGTCATGGCCCAGCAGAACCAGATCGGTACGATGCAGCGCTGGCTACAGGAGTGGCGGCTGTCACCCACCGGCAGCCAGCCGCGCATGGCCTGGATGACGGGCGGCGCCGAGCTGGTCCAGAACGGGCTGATGCCCGGCATGGCGACGACCGAGGAGATCGACGCGCTGCGCGCGGCGACCGGTGAGAACGTCGACAAGATGTTCATCACCCTGATGACGAAGCACCACCTCGGCGGCCTCCACATGGTCGACGGCATCCTCGCCGAGACCCACCGGCCGGAGGTGACGGCGCTCGCCACGGCCATGAAGACCGGCCAGCAGAACGAGATCACGGCGATGCACCAGATCGAGGTGGACCTCGACAAGTGAGCGTGACCGGCGGCGGGTTGGCGGATTGATGGTTCCGGCCGCCGGTTTGCTAGTCTTCTCGGGTCGCTGAGCCCCCGTAGCTCAGGGGATAGAGCACCGCCCTCCGGAGGCGGGAGCGCAGGTTCGAATCCTGCCGGGGGCACTCTCTAAAACTGCTCCCTATGATCATCTCGGACCCGCCGGGTTCGGTGGGTCCCGTCTCGTTGCCGCCCTGCTGGTGAGCGGGTCGGCCATGGATCGACCGGGTGGCTTCGGCCCGGCGGATGTGCAGGACAAGTTGGTCGATCGTGTCGCCGCTGATCTCGGCGCGGAACGTCGCCCGCCTGGACCGGATGTCGTAGTGGATCTCCACTCGGAAGGCGTCCAGGAACCTTCGTAGGCGGTCGGCCGCGAGCGTGTTGAGGTCGACCTGCACCTGTGGCAGGTGGTCGAGCAGGCTGGCGTCGTCTGCTCGTTCGGACGGGGCCGCGGCGATGTGACGCCGAAGCTGGGCTTCGGCCTGCGCCCGCTCGGTCTCCAATTCGGCCATGCGCTGCTTGGCGCGCAGGTACAGCTGACCTGCTGGATCGCGTTCGCGTTCCAGGACCCGCATGAGGTTGTCCATGCTGTCGTCCAGCTCGTCGATGCGCCGACGGATCGTCGCCTGCGCCTTCTCGTGTCCGGCCCGTACGAAGTCGCTGGCGGCGGGCATGCTGGCCTGCACGAGGCAGAGCCTGTCCGGGCCAAGGACGTGATGGTTGAAGAACCACGTCGTTGCCTCGATGAGCTCGTCTTCACGTACCCGAATCGCCGGTGGGTGGCCCTCGGGGATCTCGCGATTGCGCGGTTGACAGTAGGCATACGCGGTGCCATGACGGGTTGCGTGACCGTGCATGCGGCGCTGGCAGGGCACGCACCAGACATGCGAGCGCAGTTTGTACACCTGCTTCGTCTGGGGGTGCGTGTTGGGCGCCATGGGACCAACATCGGCGCGGTGCCGCTCCCCCTCTCTGTCAAGGTCGAGTTGGACACGCCGTAGGCGTGAGATCTGAGCCAGCTGCAGGGCGAGACAGGATGATCGATTCCCGTGACCTTGACGATTGCTGACACCCGGGGCCTTCGGGCCGATGATGGTGTGGTGAGTTCCTCGGCCGGCCCGCGTGGCGACCAGCCG
>JAEHDK010000652.1 GCA_016880465.1 Micromonosporaceae bacterium | reverse complement strand
GAGGCCGTCGCCGCGGTGCTTCCCCGCCGCGACGCGAGCCCGGCCGAGGTACGCGTGCTGGGGCATGGCGGACCCGTACCGGCCGCCGGCATCCCCGGTCCGTACGGGGTGTTCGCCCCGGACGGCTCGGTCGTCGCGATCGTCACCGAGCGGGACGGCCGTGCGGTGCCCGAGGTCGTACTCGCGCCCGCTGCACCGGGCCGATAGGCTGGGCGCTCCCTACCCCTCGGAGTCCGCGATCGTGACGCGCCGGCTCGGCGTACGGCTCGTGGGCGCACTGCTCGCTCTGGCGTCGTCGAGCGCCTGTGGCAGCGCGCCGGCTCCGGTGACCCATGAGCAGACCCGGGCGGGGCCGGCGGCGGACTCCGCCGTACCGCTGGTGGATCCGTCTCTTCCGCAGATACCGGGCCCGCCGCCGCCGACGTCGAAGGTGCCCGCACCGCGCGGTCGGCTCGCCGGGAAGGTGATCGTGCTCGATCCGGGGCACAACGGCGGCAGCGCCGCCCATCCGGAGCTCATCAGCCGGCTCGTCGACGCGTACACGCAGCTCAAACCGTGCAACACGACCGGCACCCAGACCGACGGCGGGTACTCCGAGCACGCGTTCACCTGGGACGTGGCGAACCGCCTGGCGAAGCTGCTGCGGGCGGCCGGCGCGACCGTGATCCTGACCCGGTCGAGCGACAACGGCGTCGGCCCGTGCATCACCGAGCGGGCCGCGATCGCGAACCGCAACCACGCGACCGTCGCGCTGTCGATCCACGGGGACGGCGGGCCGGCGGCCGGCCACGGCTTCCACGTCATGGAGCCGGCCCTGATCGCGGGTGCGCCGTCGACCGCGATCGTCGACCCCTCGCACCGGCTGGCCGTCGCGGTACGCGACCAGCTGGCCACCGTACTGTCCCCCGCCACGTACATCGGCCAGGACGGCATCAACACCCGTTCCGACATGGCCGGGCTCAACCTGTCCCGGGTGCCGGTCGTGATGGTCGAGTGCGGCAACATGCGCAACGCGGGGGATGCCCGGCTCATGCGCGACCCGGCGGGCCGCCAGCGGCTCGCGGCCGCCCTCGCGGTCGGCCTGACCGCCTTCGTCACCTAGAGTCGGGGCCGTGGAGCGTTGGCGCGGCTATGAGGCGGCCCCGGGTTGGGGCCGGTCGGTCGTCACGATCGGCGTGTTCGATGGTGTCCACTTAGGACATCAGGAGACCGTCGGGCACGCCGTCAAGCGGGCCCGGGACCTCGGCGTGCAGTCGGTCGTCGTGACGTTCGACCCGCACCCGGCCGAGGTCGTCCGGCCCGGATCGCACCCGGCCGTGCTCACCGAGCCGGCCCGCAAGGCGGAGCTGCTCGAGCAGCTCGGTGTCGACGTGCTCTGCGTGATCCCGTTCACCCTGGAGTTCTCCCGGCTGAGCGCCGAGGCGTTCGTGCACGACGTGCTCGTCGAGCACCTGCACGCCACGCTGGTCGTGGTCGGCGAGAACTTCCGCTTCGGGCACCGGCAGGCAGGCGATGTCGCACTGCTGGAGCGGCTTGGCCGGACCTTCGGCTTCGGTGTCGAACCGGCGCCGCTGATCGCCAACGACGGGACGGTGTTCTCCTCTACGTACATCCGGGCCTGCGTGGACGCGGGCGACGTGACCGCCGCCGCGCAGGCGCTGGGCCGGCCGCACCGGCTGGACGGCGTCGTGGTGCGCGGCGACCGGCGGGGCCGCGAGCTGGGCTTCCCGACCGCGAACGTGCTCACCGACCGGCACGCGGCGGTCCCGGCCGACGGGATCTACGCGGGCTGGGTCGTCCGGCACGGTACGCAGCGCCTGCCGGCCGCGATCTCGATCGGCACCAACCCGACGTTCGCCGGGCGGGAGCGCCGGGTCGAGGCGTACGTCCTGGACTTCGACGGCGACCTGTACGGCGAGCGCGTGGCGGTCGAGGTGGTCACCCGGCTGCGCGAGATGCGCCGGTACGACGGCCTCGCGCCGCTGGTCGCGCAGATCGCGGCCGACGTCGAGCAGACCCGCGACGCCCTGGCCTAGCCGCGCCGCCCAAGCCGCACGAGCCGTGCCGGGCCGGCGGTGGGCGGTCTCGACCGGGGTGCCCGACTCCGCCCCCGACAGACTGGTAACCTGGGATGGACGCCGGGTTACCGGCGCCGGCCTGTCGTGCCTGCACGACGCCGCGGGCGGCAGGCCCATCCACCCCACGAATAGGGAGATCATGGCGCTCGAAGCAGAGGTCAAGACCCAGATCATGAAGGAGTACGCCCTTGCCGAGGGTGACACGGGCTCACCCGAGGTGCAGGTGGCGGTCCTCACCCGGCGGATCGCGGATCTGACCCGGCACCTCCAGGTGCACAAGCACGACCACCACAGCCGCCGCGGACTGCTGCTGCTCGTCGGCCGCCGCCGCCGGCTGCTCAACTACATGCAGAAGAAGGACATCAGCCGGTACCGGTCATTGATCGAACGACTCGGGCTGCGCCGGTGACCCGACAGGGGAGCGACCCGCTTCTGGGCTGCTCCCCTGACTCTTATCGACACATTAGGTACGGCCCGCCCGCTGGGGAGCCACGTCTGCTCGGTCCTCGGTAGTGGCCTCCGGAGCGCATCGCGACCCCGGATGCTTCGATCGAAGACCGACGCCAGGCAAGCTCCCCGCAGGTCGTACCGCGACCAAAGGAGCACAACGCGCACATGACCGAGCAAACGACTCTCGGCACCCAACACAGCACCGCCACGATCGACAACGGGCGCTTCGGTACCCGGCAGATCGTCTTCTCCACCGGTCGGCTCGCCAGGCAGGCCGCCGGTTCCGCGCTCGCCCAGCTGGGCGACACGGTCGTGCTCTCCGCCACGACGGCGAGCAAGCAGCCTAAGGAGCAGTTCGACTTCTTCCCGCTGACGGTGGACGTCGAGGAGCGCATGTACGCCGCCGGGCGGATTCCCGGCTCGTTCTTCCGCCGCGAGGGCCGGCCGAGCGAGGACGCGATCCTCACCTGCCGGCTGATCGACCGGCCGCTGCGCCCGTCCTTCGTCAAGGGCCTGCGCAACGAGATCCAGGTGGTCGAGACCGTCCTGGCCCTGGACCCGCAGCACCCGTACGACGTGGTGGCCATCAACGCCGCCTCGTTGTCCACGAAGCTTGCCGGACTGCCGTTCTCCGGTCCGATCGGGGCCACCCGGATGGCCCACGTCGAGGGCCAGTGGGTGGCGTTCCCGACGCATGACGAGCTGGCGCGGGCCACGTTCGACATGGTCGTGGCCGGCCGGGTCCTGCCCGACGGCGATGTCGCGATCATGATGGTCGAGGCCGAGGCCACCGCGCACACGATCGGGCTGGTCGCGCAGGGCGCCCCGGCGCCGACCGAGGAGGTCGTGGCCGGCGGTCTGGAGGCCGCGAAACCGGCCATCCGGGAGCTGTGCCGGGCCCAGGACGAGCTGGCCGCGACGGCCGCCAAGCCCACCGGCGAGTTCCCGGTGTTCCTGGAGTACGCGCCCGAGGTGTACGCCGCGGTCGAGGGTGCGGTCGCCGACGAGGTGGCCGAGGCGCTGCGGATCGCCGGCAAGGCCGAGCGCGAGGACGCGCTGGACCGCATCAAGGACGCCGCCGCCCAGCGGCTGGCCGGCCAGCTGGACGGCCGGGAGAAGGAGATCGGCGCGGCGTTCCGGTCGCTGACCAAGAAGGAGGTGCGCGCTCGGGTCCTGCGCGACCAGGTGCGCATCGACGGCCGCGGCCCGCGCGACATCCGGCCGCTGACGGCGGAGGTCGACGTGCTGCCCCGGGTGCACGGCAGCGCGCTGTTCGAGCGCGGCGAGACCCAGATCCTGGGCGTGACCACGCTCAACATGCTGCGCATGGAGCAGTCGCTGGACACCCTCGCGCCGGAGAAGTCCAAGCGGTACATGCACAACTACAACTTCCCGCCGTACTCCACCGGCGAGACCGGTCGGGTCGGCGCGCCCAAGCGCCGCGAGATCGGGCACGGCGCGCTGGCCGAGCGGGCGCTGATCCCCGTGCTACCCGGCCGGGAGGAGTTCCCGTACGCGATCCGCCAGGTGTCCGAGGCACTCGGGTCCAACGGGTCGACGAGCATGGGCTCGGTCTGCGCCTCCACGATGGCGCTGCTGTCCGCCGGCGTGCCGATCAAGGCGGCGGTGGCCGGCATCGCGATGGGGCTCATCTCGGATGAGGTCGAGGGCAAGACGCAGTACGTCACGCTCACCGACATCCTGGGTGCCGAGGACGCGTTCGGCGACATGGACTTCAAGGTCGCCGGTACCCGCGAGTTCGTCACCGCGCTGCAGCTCGACACGAAGCTCGACGGCATCCCGTCCGACGTACTCGCCGCCGCGTTGCAGCAGGCGCACGACGCCCGGCAGACGATCCTCGACGTGATCGCCGACGCGATCGACTCGCCGGCGGGCATGTCGCAGTACGCGCCGCGGGTCACCGCGATCAAGATCCCGGTCGACAAGATCGGCATGGTGATCGGCCCGAAGGGGCAGACCATCAACGCGATCCAGGACGAGACCGGCGCCGAGATCTCGATCGAGGACGACGGCACCATCTACGTCGGCGCGACCGACGGGCCCTCGGCCGAGGCGGCGATCGACCGGATCAACGCGATCGCCAACCCCACGATGCCGAAGGTCGGCGACCGGTTCCTCGGCACCGTCGTGAAGACGGCGGCGTTCGGCGCGTTCGTCTCGCTGCTGCCCGGCCGCGACGGCCTGCTGCACATCTCCAAGGTGGGCAACGGCAAGCGGGTCGAGAAGGTCGAGGACTTCCTCAACGTCGGCGACAAGGTCGAGGTGCAGATCGCGGACATCGACAACCGCGGCAAGATCTACCTGGACAAGGTCCGGCCGGAGGGCGAGGAGGCCCCGGCCGAGGCCGGCGGCGACCGGCCGGCCGGCCGTGGCGGCGACCGTGGCCCG
>JAEHDK010000651.1 GCA_016880465.1 Micromonosporaceae bacterium | reverse complement strand
GCTGTCGATCCGTTTCACCCCACCGACCGGGGTGCGGCGAATGTTGGGTGGCAAACCCACTATGGTCATCGTCCTGGGCGAGCCCATCGCCCCGACGACGACCGATCCTCGCAATGACCGACGCATCCGCACGGAGCTCGCACGGCGCCGCATGCACGATCTGATCACGCGCACGGCGTCGTGAGCGCAGGAAGGTATGAGCTCAAGACAGCCGGCGGCGAAGTCGCAGGGGCCGACGAAGATCCCCAGCGCGAGCCTGTACCCTGTCAAACTCGTATCGCTGCCGTGACCTGACATTTCGACGTTCGTTTCAGGCCGCCCGGTGGTACTCGTTGATCAGCCCACCGAGACGTCGACGCCTCGCATCGTGCCGCACCGAAGGCGAACGGCCGGCCAATGATCCGAAGCGCCGGTACCGCCGCGGCGGGTCCGAGCCGGGTAGCCATGCCGGCGACAGCTCATCCCTCGACGTTGTCACGCTGCTTGTCGGCGGAGGGGTAGCCGGCTTCTACCGGGCGTGCGTCATCGGCCGCGAGCCGTACCTGTGTGATGCCGCCGACCGGGCCGCCGGCCGCCAGCAAGAACGTCACGCACCGTAGCCAGGGCTCCATCTCGCAGGCATCCGGACATGCCGAATACAGTGCATCCGATCCCGATCCTGACCGGTTCCCGCGCTCGCGACGCGGCGAACGCGTGGTCCGACTACGACGTGATCATCGTGGTTGCCGACCAAGGTGAGCCCTGGCGGCACAGTACTCGCACGGCGGGCTGGACGAGGTGGTGTGCACGCTGGAGGCCCTGGCCGACACCTCAGTGCGCCGGCAGCGGTACGCCTATCGTGGTGCGAAAGTGCTGCTCGATCGCCTCGACGGAGGCATCGTCGAGTTGGTCGACAGGCAGGCGACACCTTCGAGGGAAGAGGCCGTCGTTTAGGTCCGTACCGCGCTGGATGCTTACGTCAACCAGCTCTACCGGGTGGTAAAGAGGCACCGGGACGGCTTCGCCGAGGCTGCGCACCTGGACGAGATGGAAAGCCTGCCAGCATCCGTCTCAAATGGGCCAGCATCAGTGCACCGGATTAGTATGAGGCGGCGTATGGGTGCAAGAGATATATTCCTCGCCATTTTGAGGTCACGTGAGCGCTATCACTTCTTCTCGCCGCGACGCGACGGCTCCGCTCAGGCCATGGCCCTCATCCGTCATGGCGCACCCTCCTCTGAGAGTAGAGTGACACCCCTCCCAACCACAGTCCATAGCTCCTCGTCGTAACAATCGCGTCTCGGCTTGTGTCGCATGTGGCCGGCATATCGGCCGCCGCATCAATAGTGAGCGGGCTCAACGCAACGAACCGTCCGCCGACATCCTCGAGGCATCGGAAGGTGTTGTGCCTACGGCGCGGCCGCCGAGAGTCAGCATGGCGTCGCGGATCTCGGTGCAGGTCCGCCTCAGCGTCACGTCCACTGCGTTCTGCCGACATCGCGAGTGTGACTCGTAGGTGGTCCGGCCCTTGCGCTGGACTATACCTAGAACTACCATGCATCCCAGTTCTAGGCTAGAGGCGCAGGGAGGTCTCGTGAGGGTTGCCAAGGATCTCGTGGCCGCCTCGGCGACACCGATGGTGCTCGGCATCCTGGCCGAGGGGGATAGCTACGGCTACGCCATCCTCAGACGGATCAACGGGCTGTCCGGTGGAGAGCTTGACTGGACCGAGGGACTGCTCTATCCATTGCTGCACCGGCTTGAGCGCCTCGGTTATGTGGAGTCGAGCTGGCAGTCGGTCGCCGGGGAGCGACGGCGCAAGTACTACCGCATCACCAACACAGGCCTGGCCGAGCTTGCCGAGCAACGCCGCCAGTGGGACACCGTCGTGGACGCGCTCAAGGAGATCTGGCTCGGCCCCGGCGACTTCCGGCCATTCATAGCGATCGCGCTGGAGGGCCAGGCATGACGGCGTCAGACGGTCAGGACGAGCTGGAGGCCCAGTTCGCGCAGTGGCGTCACTACGTGTTGCGCCGCCGAGAGCTGCAGCAGTCCGACGCCGAAGAGCTCGAAGACCATCTCCGGGGTTCCGTCGATGAGCTCGTCGCCGTTGGCCTGCGCGCTGACGAGGCGTTCCTGGTTGCGGTCAAACGCATGGGTAGCCTGGACGACTTGTCCCGCGAGTTCGCCCGGGAGCATTCGGAACGGCTGTGGAAGCAGCTGGTGCTGACCGGCGATACCGACAGCACGGTGGCGGACACCCGGTCGCGGCGTGACCTGTTCGCGATGGTCATCTGCACGGCCGGCGCGGTGGCGTCCTTCAAGGTACCGGAACTGTTCGGAATCAGCCTCAACCGGGATAGCGCGTTCTACGGGCGCAACTTCGCCCTGTTCGCGCTGCCCTGGCTGGCGGCCTTCCTGGCCTGGCGCCGCCGGGCCAGACCGGCGCTGGTCGGAGTACTGGTGGCGATGTTCGCGCTCGGCGCCGTGGCGGCCAACGCCTACCCGTTGGCGGACGACTCCCAGTCGGCGGTGTTGACTGCCATCCATCTCCCCATCGCCCTGTGGTTCGTCGTCGGTCTGGCCTATGTAGCCGACGATCTGCGCTCGTCCCGCCGACGCATGGACTTCATCCGCTTCACCGGCGAATGGCTTGTCTACTTCGTGCTCATCGCCCTCGGTGGCGGGGTACTGATCGCGTTCACGTACGGGACCTTCGAGGCCATCGGGGTTGACCCGGAGCGCTTCATCTCCCTGTGGCTCCTTCCGTGCGGCGCCGTCGGCGCGGTGGTGGTGGCCGGGTGGCTGGTCGAGGCCAAGCAGAGTGTTGTCGAGAACATCGCCCCGGTGCTCACGCGGCTGTTCACTCCGCTGTTCACGGCGGTGCTGCTGGGCTTCCTCGTTGCGTTTGCCGTGACCAACGCCGGCATCGACATCGGCCGGGACGCGCTGATCCTGTTCAACCTCCTGCTGGTCGTGGTGCTCGGGTTGCTGCTCTACTCGATCTCGGCTCGCGATCCGCTGGCGCCGCTCGGCCTGTTCGACAAGCTGCAGTTCGCCCTCGTGGTCAGCGCGCTGGCCATCGATGCGCTGGTGCTGCTGGAGATCACCGGGCGGATCACCGAGTACGGCACCACGCCCAACAAGACGGCGGCGCTCGGGGAGAACGTCATCCTGCTGGCCAACCTGGCCTGGTCGGGGTGGCTGATGCTGGGCCTCGTTCGCCGGCACAAGACGTTCGCTGCGCTCGAACGCTGGCAGACCGGCTACCTCCCGGTGTACGCCGCGTGGGCGTGGCTCGTAGTCCTGGTCCTTCCTCCGTTGTTCAGCTACCGCTGACAGACCAGCGCAACCCCAGGCAGGATAAGGCCTTTCCCCTATCACGGGCCGGATCTAGCCACGCGACACGCTTACTGAAGGACTAGAGCTGCGTTGTGAGCCATCGCCGGCTCATGTTCAGCGGCGGCGGTGGCGGCGCATGCCGTCGACCTTGGCCGCGAACTCGCGGGGGCGCAGGATCGGTGTGCCGCGCCAGGGTGACATCGAGG
>JAEHDK010000650.1 GCA_016880465.1 Micromonosporaceae bacterium | reverse complement strand
GCGACCCGCGCGCCGGTGGCGCCGCCGCCGGCCCGTCCGGCCGGCCGGCCGATCGAGCCCGGCATGGATCTCCCGTTGCCGGACGAGTCCGCGGCCGAGCTGGCCCGGACCCGGCTGGCCGAGCTGGCGGTGCCCGGCCCGGGCTTCGGCTCGCTGGCCGACGTGGTGGCGTTCGCGGCCGGTACGCAGGGCCGACCGGACCCGGCTCCGTGGCAGTCGGTGCTCGTCCTGCTCATGCACGGCGAGTACGCCGGGGGTGCGGCAGCCGGCGCCCTGCGGGGGAGCGGTCCGCTGGATATCCTCGCGGCCGACAGCGGAGTGCCGGTACGGGCGGTCGAGGCGCCGGCGGCGCGCCCGTTCGAGATCGAGGACAGCCTGACCGGTCCCGAGGTGGACAGCGCCCTGGCCGAGGGTTGGCAGCTCGCCGAGGACGCCGCCGACTCGGGCGTCGACCTCCTCGTGATCGGCGCGGCCGGCACCGGTGCCGAGACCGCCGCGGTGGCCGTGACGGCCGCCCTCACCGGTGCCGAGCCGGTCGGCCTGCTCGACCGGGTACCGGCACCCGGCGGCCGGTACGACGACGCGGCCTGGATGACGCGCTGCGCGGCGGTGCGCGACGGCCTGCACCGCACCCGGTCCCGACCGCGCGGCGCGCACAACCTCCTGGCCGCGCTCGGCGGAGGCAGCATCTCGATCGTCACGGGTGTACTGCTCGGGGCGGCGTACCGCCGCACGCCGGTCCTGCTCGACGGTCCCGTCGGCACCACGGCGGCGTTGACGAGCCGTGATCTCGGCGGCCAGGCCCGGCACTGGTGCCTGCTGGCCGACAGCGGCCACCCGACCGTACGGCACGCATCCGGTGTCCTCGGGCTGACGCCCGCGCTGAACCTGAGGCTGGGCCTGGGCGAGGGGGTGGGCGCGCTGGCCGCACTGCCGGTCCTGCGCGGCGCTCTGGGCGTCAGCGCGGCGCTCGGCGCGCCGCCACGGCGGAGATGAGCTCGCCGACCTCGTCCGGTCCCGCGACCGTGAAGTCCGCCGCGTCGGCCAGCCCGTCGACGGGTGACCCGTTGGTGACCGCCGCGCGGATCGCGACGAACCCGACCACCTCCCGCTCCCGCTCCGCGAGGACGTCGAAGGCGCGCAGGTCCGCGACGTCGTCGCCGACGTACCAGGCGCCGCTCAGGTCCGACAGCAGCGGCCGCAGCGCCGTACCCTTGTCGCTCTCGATCGGCGGGCGCAGCTCCAGCACCATCCGCCCCGGCTGCACGCGCAACCCGGTCTGCTCGGCGCGCCGGCGCGCCCACTCCTCCACCGGACCCGCCAGCTGCGGTGCCGTCCGGTAGTGCAGCGCCACCGAGAGCCGCTTCGGCTCGACCAGCACGCCGCGCGGCGCGAGCTCCTGCCGGGCCGCGGCGGTCACCTCGTCGACCGCCGGGATCCACCGCTCGGCGGCCGGATCGGTCACCAGCCGGCCGTCCGGCGTACCCAGCTCCAGTCCGTACATCCCGGACAACGTGAGCGGGAGTCCGCCGAACCGCTGGCACAGGAAGGCGACCGGCCGCGCCGACACGATAACGACGCGCCGGGCCACCGCCGCCAGCCGCGCGATCGCCTCGCGTACGCCGGACGCCAGCGGGACGGTCGCCGGGTCGCCCTGGATCGGCGACAGCGTGCCGTCGAAGTCGAAGAAGAACCCGAACTCGCCGATGTGCTGCGCGGTACGGTCGAGCGCCTCGGCCCGGGTGATCGACATGTACCCCAGGATAGGACGGGTCCGGCAGCCCCGCTCACCGGCGGCCAACCCGGGCCGCTACCTCGTCGCGTTCTGGACGAACGGCGGTTTCACGACGCGCATCCGCGCCGGCCGGCCGCGGACGTCCACCGCCACCTCCTCCCCCGCGCCCAGCCCGGCGGCGGTGTCCAGCAGGGCCAGCGCGATGCCGATCCGCCTGGTGGGCGAGAACGTCCCACTGGTCACCTCGCCGACGGTCAGGTCACCCCGGCGTACCGCCATGTGCGGTCGGGGGATGCCGCGGTCCAGCGCCTCCAGGCCCCACAGCAGGCGCCGCGGCCCGGCGGCCCGTTCGGCGAGCAGCGCCTCCCGGCCCCAGAACGCCGGCTTCGACCAGCCAACCGCCCAGGGGGCCCGGGCCTGCACCGGCGTGATGTCCAGCGACAGGTCCTGGCCGTGCAACGGGTATCCCATCTCGGTACGCAGCGTGTCGCGCGCCGCCAGGCCGGCCGGGCGTACGCCGTACGGCTCGCCGGCCCGCAGCAGCTCGTCCCACACCTCGACCGTCGCCGACCACGGGATGACCAGCTCGTACCCGTGCTCGCCGGTGTACCCCGTACGGCACACCACGATTCGGGTACCGCGCAACGGCGCCTCGACGAAGCTCATGTACTCGTGGCCGGTCGGCAGGTCCAGCGCGGCCACGAGATCGGCGCTGCGCGGCCCTTGGACGGCCAGCACCCCGTAGTCCCGATGCTCGTCGGTGACCGTGACCGGCGGCGGCGCGGCCTCGCGCAGCCGGCGGATGACCTCGGCGGCGTTCGCCGCGTTGGGCATCAGGAACACGTGGTCGTCGCCGTAGAGATAGGTCTGAACATCGTCGACGACCCCACCGTTGTCCGCGCAGCAGAGCGTGTACTGAGCCTTGCCCGGCTTGATCCTGGTGAGGTCGTTCGTGAAGCACGCATTCACGAACTCGGCTGCGCCCGGTCCCCGGACGGTAGCCTTGCCCAGGTGTGAGACATCGAAGACCCCAACTGCCTCGCGGACCGCCGTGTGCTCCTTGAGCACGCCGCCGCCGGCGTACTCGAGCGGCATCTCCCACCCGCCGAACGGCGCGAACTTGGCACCGAGGGCGGCGTGCCGATCGTGCAGTGGGGACCTGCCGAGGGTCAGATCTGTCATGGCTGGAACCTACCGCGGACGCCTCGGCCGTTAGCATTTGCTCCAGCCGAAGATCCCGACCCACCCACCAGAACCCGGAGCCGCCGCGTGACCTCCATCGATCTCGTCGACACCGACCCGGCCGACCTGCCCGCCGACGCGCTGGTCATCGGCGTCCACAGCGACAGGGCGGGCGGTCTGCTGCTTGCCTCGGGCGCCGAGAGCATCGCCGCCGCGTTCGACGGTCGGCTCGCCGGCACGCTCAGCCTGCTGGGCGCCACCGGCACCGCCGGCGAGGTGACCAAGTTCGCCACCCTCGGCACGGTGGCCGCGCCGCTGATCGCCGCCGTCGGGCTCGGCCCGGCCACGGC
>JAEHDK010000649.1 GCA_016880465.1 Micromonosporaceae bacterium | reverse complement strand
GAAGTACGGGCGGGAGCACACCGCCCAGGTGGCCAACGTCATCTCGTACCGGCCCCGGTCGGCGGTGCGCGACATCGCGAAGGCGTTCGGCTTCTCGCCGGGGCAGCAGGACGCCTGGAGCAAGCAGATCGACCATTGGGTGCTCCGGCCGGAAGGCATAGGCCGGACAGACAGCGGTTCGATGGCCACAGTGGACTATGACGAGATTCCCGAGCCGGTCCTGGCGTACGCCAACGAGCTGCAGACGTTCCCCCGGCATCTGGGCATCCACTCCGGCGGCATGGTGATCTGCGACCGGCCGATCGTGGAGGTGTGCCCGGTCGAGCACGCCCGGATGCCCAAGCGGACCGTCCTGCAGTGGGACAAGGATGACTGCGCCAACATCAGCCTGGCGAAGTTCGACCTGCTGGGGCTCGGCATGCTCTCCGCGTTGCGGTACGCGTTCGACCTGGTCCGCGAGCACGAGGGCAAGCACTACGAGATGCACACGATCCCGCAGGCGGACGCGGAGATCTACGAGATGCTCGGCCGGGCCGACTCGGTGGGCGTGTTCCAGGTGGAGTCGCGAGCGCAGATGGCCACGCTGCCCCGGCTGAAGCCGAAATGCTTCTACGACCTCGTGGTCGAGGTGGCGCTGATCCGGCCCGGACCGATCCAGGGCGGTTCGGTGCACCCGTTCATCCGGCGCAACAACGGGCTGGAGGAGGCGACCGTCCCGCACCCGCTGATGGCCAAGGCACTGACCCGCACCAAGGGCGTCCCGCTCTTCCAGGAGCAGTTGATGCAGCTCGCCATCGACGTGGCCGGGTTCAGCGCGGACGAGTCCGACCAGCTGCGCCGGGCGATGGGATCGAAACGGTCGACCGAGAAGATGGAGCAGCTGCGCGGCCGGCTCTACGAGGGCATGGCGGCCAACGGGATCACCGGCGCACTCGCCGACGACCTGTACCTGAAACTCTCCGCGTTCGCCAACTACGGGTTCCCGGAGAGCCACGCGATCAGCTTCGCCTATCTGGTGTACGCCAGCTCGTGGCTCAAGCGGTACCACCCGGCGGCATTCTGTGCGGCCCTGCTCAACGCCCAGCCGATGGGCTTCTACTCGCCACAGTCCCTGGTGGACGACGCGCGCCGGCACGGCGTCACCACGCGCCGGCCGGACATCAACGCCAGCAAGGCGGCGGCCACCCTCGAACCGCCCATTGTGGACGGTGGTCCGCGGAACGGCCCGGGCGAGCCGCCGGAGCACTGGGGGATGGGTGGGCCGGTCGTCCGCATGGGCCTGGCGAGCGTACGTACCCTCGGCGACCCGGTGGCCGGGCGGATCGAGGCGGAACGGGTACGCGGTGGCCCGTACCGTGACATGGTGGATCTGGCCCGGCGCACCGAGCTGACGACCGCCCAGCTGGAGGCGCTGGCCACCGCGGACGCCTTCGCGTGCTTCGGGCTGAGCCGGCGGGAGGCGCTGTGGGCGGCGGGCGCCGCCGCGCAGGAGCGGCCCGGCCGGCTGCCGGGTACGGCCACCGGGGTGGCCGCGCCGGTCCTGCCCGGGATGGACGACGTCGACCGGCTGGTCGCGGACGTGTGGGCGACCGGGTTGAGCCCGGACACCCACCCGGCGGAGCTCATCCGGCCGGTGCTCGACCGGCTCGGCGCGGTCCCGATCAACGCGCTGCCGCGCCTCGAGCACGGGCGCCGGGTGCATGTCGGCGGGATCGTGACCCACCGGCAGCGCCCCGCGACCGCCGGCGGCATCACGTTCATGAACCTGGAGGACGAGACCGGCATGCTCAACGTGACCTGCTCGCCCGGGCTGTGGCAGCGCTATCGGAAGATCGCCCGGACCAGCCCGGCGCTCCTGGTCCGGGGCATGCTGGAAAAGCACGACGGGGTCATCAACCTGACCGCCGACCGGCTGGATCCGGTCGCCGTGCCAGTCCGGTCAGCGTCGCGCGACTTCCGGTGACCAAGAGCTGCGCGATCATTGGCAAACGGGCCGGCGGCGGGACGTGTCCGGCACCAACCCGGCACTTCGGCCCTGGCCGGGGGTGCCGGCCGCGGCCACGGTGGAACGAAGGACCGCCGCATATGAGGTGACTGGCGATGATGGACGGTTGGACGATGGGCTGGATGTGGCTGTGGCCGGTGCTGATCGTGGTCGGCTTGGCGATCCTCGGCTATGTCGTGCTGCGCCTCGGGCAGGACAGGCGGGATGGTTCCCCGACGGGGCCCGGTCTCCCCGGCTCGTCGGCGCGGCGGATCCTCGACGAGCGCTACGCCCGCGGCGAGATCGACGAGGAAGAGTACCGGCGGCGCCGGGACGTGCTGCGGTGACCCGCAAG
>JAEHDK010000079.1 GCA_016880465.1 Micromonosporaceae bacterium | reverse complement strand
GTAGAGATCGCGGACTCGAAAACCTAGCCTATTTTGACGCTAGTCCTAACGCGAGAACCAAGACGCAGCACGCGCCGCCCGCCCGGACTCCCGGATAGGGCGGCGTTTCGTTTCCCAGGCACAACTGCATAGGGGTGTAGCTCAACTGG
Source organism: Micromonosporaceae bacterium (assembly GCA_016880465.1). Classification (GTDB taxonomy): domain Bacteria; phylum Actinomycetota; class Actinomycetes; order Mycobacteriales; family Micromonosporaceae; genus EFPC-2. The sequence continues at coordinate 19,481 of JAEHDK010000079.1, read as the reverse complement.
ATGAGCAGCGGTCTCCAAAACCGCCGGTTGCAGGTTCGAGCCCTGTCACCCCTGCGCACGGCCACCGGTACGCCGGCGGCGTTGTGAGTTGAGAACTCCACAGTGGATGGCATGAGATCCCCGGCCACGCCGCATGTCGGCGCCGGCCGGGGCAATCGCGAGCGACCGGCACGGTGACCGGGCCCGCCTTGGGAGCAGGAAGTGCGGGGCTCGACTCCCCGGTTCCTGACTCAGGGGGTCGCGCGTCACCGGTGTGCGGCGCTGTCTGGCAGACAACGCGGGCGGGGTTCGACACCCCGGCGATCCACACGCGCCCGTCAAGCTCAGTCGGTTGAGCGTCGGTCTGAAAAGCCGAAGGTCGCCAGTTCGATCCTGGCGGCGGGCACGTCGGCGGCGGAGCCTCCCGGGCGAGGCAACCCGGCCTCCGCCGGCTCCACGGCCGTTGGAGCTGCCAGGAAAGCTCGCCAAGCTCTCACCTTGGAGATCACGAGTTCGAATCTCGTACGGCCGACCGGCCCGCCGCGGTGACCGCCTCGAAGAGGGCGCGGGTACGAAAGCTGTCACCAGCTCGCGGTAGTCGCCCAACAGGTAGGGCATCTGCCTTCCAAGCAGACATAGACGGGGTTCGAGTCCCCGCTACCGCTCTGGTGCCGGGAAGGGGCGGCGGACGCCGCAATCAACCGCTCGCTCGAGGTGGCCACCTCGAGCGGCGGGAGGCGCAGGAGTCATGACCGGCGTCGAGCGGAAGGTCACCGTCCCTGATCCCGGCACCTAACCGTTCCGAGGTGCTCTGCTGGCCGGGCGCCCTGACTTTGGATCAGGGGGACGCAGGTTCGATTCTGCCCTCGGAGCTTCATGCCGCGGTGGCCCAACTGGCAGAGGCGTCCGAATCAAGATCGGAATGTTGGGGTTCGAATCCCTCGCGCGGCACGAGCCCGAGACCGACCGATGCCTCGGGGTATGTCACCGGGCGCCATGCCTTCGAAGCTCACCCGGCGGAGCGCCCGCCCGGTACGCGGGAGGCTGCGGGCTTCGAATCCCGCCGAAGGCTCTCATGCGGTTGTAGCTCAACGGTAGAGCGTCGCCTTGCCAAGGCGAAGATCGGAGTTCGATTCTCCGTAGCCGCTCCGCAAGCAGTGGCGGGCCAGCAGCCTGCAGCCAACTCGCGCGCAGCGGGACCTCACCAACTCGAATGGGTGCGGCTCCTTCCGGGAAGAGACCAGGGAGCTCGTCAGGCGGCGGGGGCGAGGCCGTTGAGGTAGTGCGATGTGTGGATGCGTTGTTTCTCCTGGGCGAGGTGGAAGGCCCAGTACTGGTCGAAGTCTTCGTTGCTGACCGGCGCCCGTAGCTTGAGGATGGCTTCGGCGCCGTCCAAGCTCCAGCGGGCGCCGGTGATGTCCATGCGGTCCTTGACCAGGTGCCGGCAGGCACCTTCGATAACGCCCGTGGCGATCGGCCAGCCGTACGCCAGCGCGGTGGCGTACCCCAGGTGGGGGCGTAGCCGGGTCAGGTAGTCGGCGGCGGTGTCGGCGGCGCCGCGCTGGGTCGGGGTCAACCCGGCGTAGGTGGCCTTGCGGCGGATCGCGGCGGCCGCGGCGCCGCTGCGTCCGTCGAGGATGCGCAGCCCCTGCTCACGCACCCATACTTCGGCGGCGGGGTCGCCTTCGGGGTAGAAGCACCAGGCAGCGCGCCACACGTATTCGCGGCGGTCGGCCTCGTCGAACCCTTCGGCGATGACGGTGGCGGCTGACCTCCTGGCGGCCTCCCTGGCCGTGGCTCGGGGCAGGCGGTTTGGTGCCAGCTACAGCAGCTACAGCAGCAGCGTGACCGCGGGGAGATAGACAGTGATCGGTGGCAGGTCTTGGATCACGGTGGCCTTGCCGGCAGGTCCCCGTCATCGGCCGCCGGGCGTCCGGTCGGTCCCCGGGTGGTCGCCGGCCGGCTGGTCCGGGCCGCCGCCTGTGTGGTCTCCGGGCCTGGGTTTCTCCGGCGCGTAGCCGGCCTGCCGGCCGGCGGGGACGAACTCACGCAACAGGATCTTCACGATGCCGGCCGCGGGGATGGCCAGCAGGGCTCCCACGACGCCTCCCAGCTCGGCCGCGATGAGTACGCTGATCAGCACAGTCAGCGGGTTCAGGCGCACCGCGTGGGACATGATTGCCGGTTGCAGCAGGTGGTTCTCGACCTGCTGGTAGACCACGAAGAAGACCAGCACGACCACCCCGGCGGTGGGGGAGTGCAAGAAGCCCGCGCCGGCCGCGATGATGGCGCCGAGGGTCGCCCCTACCATCGGGATCAGGTCGGCGATGGCGACCAACAGTGCGATCAAGGCGGCGAACGGCACGCCGGTGAGCACGAGTACCACGAAGGTCAGCGAGCCGCAGATCAGGCTGATGACCAGGTTGCCGCTCAGGTATCCGGTGATGGTGCGCGACGACTCCCGGCCGATCCGGCGCAGGCGCTCCGCCCGTGCTTCGCCGGCTAGGGCCAGCGTCCCGGCGGTGATCCGCGGGGCCCCCACCACCATCAGGTACGCCAGCACCATTATCGTCAGCACCCCGGCGACGCCCTGCGCCACCCCCCGGACCAGCCGGGCCGTCGACCGGCCGAGTTGCCCGCCGGAGCGCTGGAACTGGTCGACGTGAGCCTCGGCGTACCGCCGCAGGTGAAACCGCACCAGCAGTTCGCCGACCGGCCCCCGCCCGGCCCGGGTCTCGCGCAGCAGGTCCGGCGCCCGGTCGGCGAACCGGGCCAGTTCGTCCAGAAGGGGCACCAGGATGAGCCCGCCGAGGGCGCCGAGCGCCACGAATGTGGCCAGGAAGACGAACAACGTGGCCACCGCCCGACGCCGGACGAGCCGTCGCTGCACCCTGTCCACGAGTGGATTCAGGGCCACCGTGAAGAACGCGGCGACCACCACCCAGATCAGCACCCGCCGGGTCGCCCACACCAACGCCAGCCCGACCAGGGTGGCGAGGACCAGACCGATGACGATCAGCGTCCTGTGGGCGGTGGACCGGTCGTCGGCGTCGCTCATCGGGCGCACCTACCCCCCGGGAAACCAACGAAACACGCGGTAACACGAGATCCGCTTGACACCTACCGACACTGCGCCCTTGGAACCGTGCTGGCGATGCTGGCAGTGCGGGTGGTGCTTCTACCGGCCGGGACGGGCGAGGGCGTCCGGTTTGGTTACGGAGGCAAAGTGCTGCCGGCGCCCGCCGCGCCTGCTCGGGCAAATGGCATCTCCTGACGGCGGGGGCCGCGGCCGCTACCCGGCCTCGGCACCGCCTCCGCACGCCTCCGTGTCCGGCAGGAACCTCGGTGCGGGACCGCACGCGAGATCACCGTGACCAGCGTGAGCCGCTCGCTGATGACCGCGGAGTGCCGGGAGAGGATGTCGCCGAGCAATGCGTAGAGCTGTGCCGCGGCGGAACTGCTCGCCTGGAAGATGGCTGCCACGTGCCGCAACCGGCGCTGGTCGGCCTCGTCGTGGAGGGCGTCGTCAAGGATGCCGTCCCGCGCGCATAGGAGGTGGTGCGCGTCCCACAGTTGGTGCAGCGCGAACCGTCGATGGCGCAGCTGGGAGATGGTGCGTCGGTGGGCGCCGGAGGCGAGGCGGATCCTGCTCTGATCGAGCCGGTCCGCCTCCGCGGAGAGGTCCGGTACGGTGGCGGCGGCCTGGCCGCCAGCGCCGTCAGTACCGCGAGCAACGCCTCCCGCGGACCGTGGCCGACCTAGGACACCACCTCGCGCAGCACCTCCGTGAGCGCGGCTTGGGGCAAACCACCACCGGGCCGTGCGCGCCGACGTGCAGATGCACCTCTTGGCGCGAAGCGGTGACGCCAGCGCGTGTTCGGCGGTGGCGGCATCGGCGCAACCCAGTTGGCGGCCGCGACCGCCCGGTCCGGCGCGGACGGGGCACCATTACACACACCGCGGCCGCCGGCGCGGGTGAGTTCGGCGCACCGCCGTGCCGTCGATCACCTCCACCGCTGAGACACTACGGCCCGCCAGGGCCAGCCAACACCGCTGGCTCCACCCCGGCCGGCGCGGGCAGCTAGGTTGCCGCTACGTCGGCGTCCCGGCGAGCCAGCGTCGCGTTGAGGACGGCATACTCGGCCTCCTCCAGTGCGGCCCCGGCGAAGTCGACGGCAGCGACCGCGTCGTCTTCGGCGACGTCGGCGCGGATCTGAGCGTTCTCGGACTGCATCTGCGCCTTCTTGCCCGCCATGTCCTGGCGCACCCGGGCGACGTGCTCGGACCAGCTACTGCGGACCTCGTCCCACCGCTGCTGGCCGCCCGCCGCCGCCGTGGCGCGCTGCGCCCGAAACTCCTCCGCCTTCCGCTGCGCGGCCTCGCGCACCTTGCCGGCCTGCGCTTCCACGTCGGCTCGTGCCTGCGTCTTGGCCGCCGCCACGCGATCTTCGGCGACCTTCGCCCGCTTCGCAAGATCAGCGAGCCTGTCGGACGCTGCCATCGCATCACACCCCCGGTTCACTGCGACTACTGTCTGCTATCGAGATGTCGGCTACCCGTCGGGCCGCCAGCCAAACCGCCACACCCGGCCCCGTGCCCTCGTCGGCGGCGTTCCGGCACATTTGAACCCGCCGGGCGTGCCACGCCCGCGGACGACTCGGCGGACGGCTCGGTGGAAGTGAGGATGGCGAACCGCCCCCGGCCACGTCTTCACTGGTGCGCGCGGCTCAGACTTTCCTCACGACCGGCAGGAACTTGCGGAGATTTTGTTCCCTCAGCTGTCCGGCGTGCGGGTCGATCGCGTCCAGCTTCGGGGCACCGTGGTCTGAGGCGAGGCGCACACCTATGTGCCGGCAGTTGCCCGTCCGGGGTGCGGCAGCGACTCCCGCGGTTGGCGCCGGGTGTGGCGGCCCGGCGTCGGGTCATTGCTGTGTGAGAGCGGTCTTGTGTGAGGCTGACGTTGGCGAGGAAGGACGCCTCAGTACGGTGACCCAAGATGCGGTGCTTACCAGCTTGTCTGGCCGACGAGTCGGGTGCAGTCATGAGTGACCAGGTTCAGCGGCGTTCTCATCCCGGGCAGGAAGGCGACCAGGTACGGCCGATGGTGCTGCTCCGTCAGGGCCTGTACTGGAGCCTCGATGCCGTCGCGACTGCCGCAACAGCGGCAGCCGTCTACGCCGCTCGCGACGTGCTAATCCGCGTGCTGATCGCCTATGGGCCGGCTGGGTGGCGCGGCTCTTTCACCGTTGCATCCCCGACCAACACCGGGACCTTCAACGGCTGACCGAACAAGATCGACCAGCAGCGGCTTGCTACAGGCAACTTACCGCCGCCACCGAGCGTTGTGGCGATGCGGTGCCGCAGGACCCGAATCCGGCCGGCCAGTTCGGCCGCGGCGTGCTGGCACGCCCGGTAGCCTGTGGGGCTCGCAAATACGGTCGCCACCGCCGAGCCGTTCGTGTGGACCGCTACCGCGGACGAGATTCTCGCCAAGGTCCGCTGCGTCGAAGCCACAGTCAGGCAACTCGTCAGGGTGGCGTCAAGGTCAGACGTTGATGTTGAGTAGTTGCAGGGGACGGTAGGCGCCGCGGGCTGCCCAGCGTAGCCCTTTGGCGATGTTGGCTTGTCCGGCTTGGCGGAGGGCGGCGATCGCGAGGTTGCGCGTAGTGATGCCATGTTGCGGGGCGCGTTTCCGGTTCGTGTTCGGGCGCTCGCGGTCGTCGCCACCGTCGGTGAGGCCGCCGCCCGGTGGGCCGCAGTGGGCGTGCAGAACCGGGCCAGCAAACGCGAACAAGCCGACCGGGCCGAACAGGCCTGGGCTGCCGCCCGTGCGCACGCCGACCAGCTCGCGCACCAGGCCGAACTCGAGCAGGACCGGGCCGACCGCCAGCACATCGCGCGCGCGTTCGACGACGACTGGCTCAACCATGCCGACCTGACCGGGACGGCCCGACTGTGGCGGACAGCAACGCTGCGCGCCGCCGGCGGAGACCAGTGGGCGCGGCAGGCGATGTCCCGCGCCGAGGAGCGGCTGCGGCAGCTGCGGCCGAACCTGATGGACTTCTACGACCGGTTCCGCGGTGAGGGCCGCTCACCGGCCGACGCGATGCGGGCCGCCGCGTACGGGGTATGGCTGCGCGCTGACGACACTAACCTCGGCCCCGAGTCCCGGCCGCATCCCGGCCGCCAACCGGCCGGTCTGCGCGCCGGCGCCTACGGCCGGGCCCTCGGCCCCGGCGGCGCCGTGCTCGACGACCTGGACGCGGCCGTGCACCGCGAGGTCGTCGACCTCGCCGCAGGCGTCGACCCCGAGGCGCTGGACCGCCTGCAACGCCAATGGCGCAGCGCCGGCCTGGTCCCCCCCGCCGACGCCGCCGGACTCCTGGCCCAGTACGCCCACCCAGCTGCGCGCCGAAGGCCAGGTGCCGGCAGCGGTGGCGGACCAGCTCGAAGCCACCGCCCGGCCGGCCGACGGCGACGAGGCGGTTGGCGCCGCTCACCTGGCCGGGTACGCCCACCAGCTGCGCGGGCAGGGCACCCACGCCGCCGGCACCCCCGACCTCGTGGCCACCGCGGTGGACGAGCACCGCGTCGGCCTGGTCCGATCCAGGGTCGTGCACGGCGACGCCGACCACGACGCCGTCCGCGCCGGGCAGCAGCGCCGCATGGCGCAGACCTTCCCGCACCTGACCGTGGTGCAGGCCACCCAACCGCACCTGGCCGGCAAGCAACCGGCCCAGACAGTCCCTACCGGCAGGGAGGACGAGCCCGATGAGCACTCCGGCCGACCACGACACCGATCCCCGCCCGGACGCCACCGCCGCCACGTCGGGCGCCGCCACCGAAGCCGGCGGTGATGAGGCGACGCCGCTGCATTACCCCAGCGTGATTACCCCAGCGTGGAGGCGTGGGTGCATGACTACCTATTTCCCTCGTTTCCCGCCCGGTCGGCGAAATCGGCGCGTCCGGGCGGTGGCGGTGGTGCGAGCAGTGGTGGCGCCACGACGAGGCGGTCACCATCCTCACCGCCCTGTGGTACGGGTGGGAACACGCCGCCGTGCAGACCCTGGGCATGTTGGACTGGCTGCCCCGGCTGTACTACTTCCTGCCGATCCTGTGCGGCGACGACGGGCCGTTCCGGCTGTGTGCCTGCGCCAACGGTGACCTGCCTGCCCGCCACGACATGCCGTACCGGCCGACGTCGTTCCCGCCCCGCCCGGCTGGTGGAACTGGTGGAATGCGACGTGAAGTCCTTGAAGCGACGTCCGCGGTGAGCTGTCTATAGGGTGGGACAGCGATGACACCACACGGGATGAGTCCCACAGCCGTTGGCGCCCTGGTGCGCGTCGCGGCCGTCGGCGATCTTCCCCTCACCGAGGCACGGGGCCGGTTCCGGCCAGCGTTGCTGCGGCTGCGCCATCATGCCGACGTGCGTCTGCTCGCCGGTGACCTGACCGAAGGCGGCACAGCCGAGGAGTCCCGCTGCCTCGGCCGCGAGGTCCGCGACAAGGGCCTGCCGGTCGTGGCGGTGCGCGCGTCATACGGGGGTGCGTGCCACGACGATCTCGGCGACCTGCACCGGCAATACGCCGCCGAGCAGACGCCGGTAGGTACGACGGATGGTCGCGGCCAGCGGCATCGGCAATACCGCATCGGAAGGGCCCTCCATCAGTGCGAAGCCGCGCACGGTGTCGTCTCGGTTTCAAGAAAGCCGTACGTCCGTCTTGTTAAATCCCAAATCCGGTATTCTCGACTGTTCAGCCAGCCTTTGGTGACGAAACCCGTCGGCATGGCGCCATGTAGAGATGACGCCGGTGGGGCCGGCGTCATCCGCCATGCCCGCCAGCGGCACGGCCGCACGGAAGGAGCCGGCGACTGTGGACCAGGGGGCGGACCTCGCCGAGTTGGTCCGGGCGGCCGCCGACGGCGACGAGGTCGCGTTCCGGTCGCTCTACCGGGAGGTGCAGCCCGGGTTGCTGCGCTACCTGCGAGGGCTTGTCGGGGATGAGGCGGAAGATATCGCCTCGGAAACCTGGCTGCAGATCGCCCGTGACGTCAGGTCCTATCGCGGCGAGGGCGGCGGTTTCCGGGGCTGGGCCGCGACGATCGCGCGCAACCGGGCATTAGACCATCTGCGCTACCGGCAGCGGCGCCCAAGCCTGCCCACGGCGGCCGAGCACTTCGCCGACCTGGCCGGCTTCGACGACACCGAGGGCCGGGCGATGGAAGCCGTCGCGATGCACGCTGCGATCGAGTGGATTGCCACGCTGCCCCGGGACCAGGCTGAGGCGATCTTGTTGCGGGTTGTCGTGGGACTCGATGCCCAGACCGCCGCAGATGTCCTCGGCAAGCGGGCGGGGGCGGTGCGGACCGCGGCCTACCGGGGGCTGCGGCGCCTGGCCGAGCAGCTCGAATACGACCCGGAGGCGGGGCTGCCGAGCGGGGCATCGGACCGTTCGACGCGGTCGCGGTCGCGGTCGGTAGGTGTGACACGTCCGCGACCGGCGACGCCAGAAGGAGAGAAATGAATGCCCACGGACGTCGCCCACTGGACTTGGAGGCCGCCGAGCACCTGCTCAGCGGTCACCCGGTTGCGCGGCGCGATTCCCGGCGGCTCGCCGAACGACTGTCCGCGGCCTCAGCCGCGGCATTCCACGGTGAGCTCGCTGGTGAGCACGCCGCCGTCGCCGCGTTCCTCGCCGCGGCAGACGTGGATCTTGCCCCCCAACCTCGGAGACGATCGATGTTCAAGTCAGTGTTCGTTGCGAAGCTGCTCACCCTTAAGGCGGCGGCCGTAGCGGTGGTCGCGGTGTCGGCCGGCGGTGTCGCGTTGGCCGCGTCCACCGGCGTGCTTCCGAATCCGGTGAACCGGGCTCCAGATAACCCAGGCCACTCGGTCCCCGCACCCGCCCACTCCAACGGCTCCAACGCGACACCGTCGCCGTCCCTGGTCGGTCTGTGCACCGCCTACCTGGCCGGCGCGGGAGAGGGCCATGGGAAAGCGCTGGAGAACCCGGCCTTTGGTGCCCTCGTGACCGCGGCCGGCGGCAAGGAGAACGTCGACTCGTACTGCACAGAGCTGGGCGTGACGGAACCGGGGCCGGGCCGCGGTAGTGCCAGCCCTAGCGACCGCCCGACCGGCAGGCCCAGCGGTGTCGGCCCTTCGCAGCTCCCGACCGGTCCGCCGGGCCACCCCACGGGCCCGCCGACCGGCCTGCCGACCGGCCCGCCGACCTCCTGACCGCAATCACCGATTCGATCGCGGGGCCCGAGCTGGCCGTCGGCCCCCGCGATCTCTATTTGAAGCAAACCGTACGTACACCTTGCTTTGGCGGGCGGACACGTCATGGACGCGCGATCCAGCATGTCCAGATCGCGCGTCCGGACGAGCCCGACGAGACCCTGCGGGAGTACCAATTCACCGCGTTCTACCCGAGCGCGGTCATCCCGATCGGCAAGCGCGTCGATCGGGATCTGATGCGCTGGGCAAGGCGGAAATGCAAGCGGCTGGAACGCAGCGAAGACCGGGCAAGAGCATGGCTGACGGGCGTCCGGCAACGGTCATCCGACCTGTTCGCGCACTGGACGCTGCCTCTGTGGGGGACGGCGGGTGAGATTCCCGCCGTCTACCCGGCAGTGTCCTCCGCATTGCGAGGCACTTCCTTCCCAAACGGCTTAGCCCGGGGATGGTGAACGGGCGGTGCATGCGGCGGGTGGCCCATCGGGGGGCTTCGGCGATGTCGGGTCGGCCTGCCAGGTGCGGGCCTCGACGCGGCCGTGGCCGCGGTCGGTCACCTGGTGGGTGATCGGGACCTGGTGCCAGTCCAGCGTGTCGAGGGCGGTGAACAGGCCCGGTTGGTTGTCCTTGACGCAGAACACGAAGTCCGCGCCGCGGCAGTGCAGGTACTGGGCATGACGACGTTGTGTCTACAGCGCATCGGCCGTGAGGACGGCACCGGCGATATCCGATGTGTCCAGCAGCGGCGCGAACATGGGGACCTCGTTCGTCTTGGCGGCCACGTCGGTCTGGCCAGCACCAGGGCGTGTTCGTGGGTGGCGGCGGCGAGCAGGTGGACCTGGTTGCCGTCGGCGTCGGTGGCTCCCCGCACCGTCTTGCCGTCCACCACCAATGCGTACATCGCCGCCGCGCCAGCCAGCCTCCGATCGCGGCGTCGAGCGCGGCGGGGTCGGCGCCGGTGACCACCCGCCAGATCGTGCAACTTCGACGGCGGCGCAGTGGCGTGGCGACCGTAGAGCGGTCCTGCACATCGGCGGGTACGTCGGCCACCTGGCCGCCGATCGCGGTGAACGAGCGTACCCCCGGCGACCACGGCCGCGGCCGCTAACGCCAGCACGACCGCCACCGGATGGACACGCCCCTGATCGGACCGGCCGTCGGAAACCGCACCCAAACACTCCACAAGGTCAGGACACACCGCCGTCGCGCCGGCAGTGCCACCGATGGCAGACTGAGACAACAACGAAGCTCCGGCGCCGAGAAGTCTTTGAGAGGACCCCTCGTGGAGCTTCGTTGTCCGTCCACACTAGACACGTCAACCTAGACACAACCGTGACCTGGCGATGCCGACATCGCGACACAGCGCCTCGATTGTCGAGTAACCGTGACGGCGAGGTCCTGGTTGGGATGGAGCGCGAACAACGCCAATTAGCTCCCTTCCCGTTTCTGGAGAAGCGGAGCAGCGCGTGCGGTAGCAGCCCACCCCGGGCCCCATGCCCGTCAAGCTCAGGCGGTTGAGCGTAGGTCTCATAAGTCGGCCGCTCTCGATGGCCGTTCCCGTCGGAAGCAAACTGACGCCATCGTGATCTTGACACATTGAGAGGCCGCGCTGCGTCGACGCGAACATGGGCCGGGCCGACTGGCTCGCCGCCACCGTCGGGATCTTGCCGCGACGTCGGTCGAGGGCGCAGGACCTGGTGCTGCGTACAACCTTGACGCCGCACGTCCGTCGTGGTCGAGACCGCATGCTCCCGCGCCCACCGGTCGGGCGGTGAACGGCCCTCCCTGCCGGCCCCGCGGATCCAAAGGTAGAAGCCTCAGCGGGACAGGTCTTGGGGGATGCCCTCCTCCAACCTGGTTCGTGACGTAGCTCAGAAGGCCCGGCGGTTGACCCGCCAGACGACCAGGGCCAGCAGGACGACGGCGAGGCCGACGAAGATGCCCGTCTCGGTGAGTTGGAGGGTCCAGAAGCGGTCGGCGGGCTGATAGCTCACCCATCGATGAAGTCCCTGGTCGTGCAGGTACGGCACTGGGCCGGACACGTCGAACCCGTCGACTTCGAAGCGCCCGAACAGGTCGAGCGGCTGGCGGTACCACGTGGTTTGGGCGGAGAAGACGGCCATCAGCACGACGGTCGACGTCGCCAGCGCGGTGAGTCTGACGGCCAGCCAGCGCTTCCGTGGCACGGCCTGGGTCCAGGCGAGTTGCCAGTGCCCGCCGCCAGTTCGCGGGCCAGCAGCGGCGCGCCGAGGAATGCGCCGATCGCGAACGGCACGAGGTTGAAAAGAATCAGCATCGGCACGGCGTACCCGTAACTCTGCTGGAGTTGGGTGAGACCGTCGCGGCAGGCGTGGTCCAGCGGCGGCACCGCACAGTGCGCGGCACCCTGCGGGAACAGGTGGTGCATCGGTAGTCCGAGCATGAGCAGGAGCACGCCGACAGCGGCGACGAACAGGGCCAGGGCGAGGGCTTCGGCGCGGTGTTGGCGCCACGTCAGCCACATCATGCCGGCACCTCCAGGACGTCGGCCGAGGCGGAGCCGCCGACGGGAGCGCGCCGGCGCAGGTACGCCAACACCAGGTCTTCCAGGCCGACCGGGTGTGCCTGCCAGCCGGGCATTATGGGCGCCGCACCATCGCGGACCAGCAGGGTCGTGTGCCGGTCGCTGTGTACCGCTTCGATGACGGTGTCGGACCGGTTCGGGTCGGCGGCGACCCGCGGGCCGACCAGTAGCCGGTGTTCGGCCAGCAACGTCTCGATGTCGCCGGCGAGCGTGACCCGGCCGTGGCCCAGCACAACCAGGTGGTCGCAGACACGTTCAAGCTCATGGACGGCGTGCGACGAGAACAGCACGGTCATCCCATCCGCAGCGACCGCCTGTACTTCCGGATGCTCAAGCCGGCTTGGGGGTACCTGGACCAGCCGCGCTCACCCCGCTGTCGGCTCGGGGTTCGGCCGCCCTGCTCGGGGACACGGTCTGGGCGATGCGGTTCCCGGCAGCGCTCTGCGTCGCGGCGGCGATCGTCCTCACCGCCCTGCCGACCCGCGAACTGGGCGGCGGGCGGTGGGCCCAGGCACTGTGCGCGTGGGGGTACGCGTTCGCGGGCGTACCGCTGGTGTTCGGGCACATCATGCTCACCGCCACCGTGGACCTGCCGGTCTGGGCGGCCACCATCCTGTTCGTGCTGCGGGCACTCCGGCGCGGTCAGCCGCGCTGGTGGCTGGCCGCCGGCGCCGTGGTCGGCCTGGCCCTCGACATGGCCGCCGCCCTCTCCGCGGACAAGGGCGGGGAGACGCGGGTACTGCTGCTGCCGCTCCAACTGATCATGCTCGGCCCGCCGCTGGGGGCGATCCGGGTCGCCCTGCTGCGCCGGCCAGGGTGGCGTGCCGCCCGGGCACTCGCGGTCGCGTACCCGGTGCTGATCGTGATCGTGTTTGTCGCCGGCGGCCAGTTCTACTACCCGTTGGGGTTGCTCGGCTTCCTGTTCGCGGCCGGCTGCGTTCCCGTCGTCGACTGGACCAGCCGGCGACCGGGCATTCGCCGTCCGCTGATCGCGGCCGCGCTGGCGGTCAACACCGCCGTCACGCCCCTGCTTGCGCTGCCGCTGATCCCGGCGGACCGGCTGGGCGACACCCGATCCGGGCGCTCAACCAGGGCACCCGGGACCAGATCGGCTGGCCCGCGTACACCCGCCAGGGGGCCGAGGTGTATCGCGGCCTGGCGCCGGCGGACCGGGCCCGGGCGGTGCTGCTGACCGGAAACTACGGCGGAGGCAGGAGCGTTGGATCGGTACGGGCCTGAGTACGGCCTGTCCCGGTCTGTCTACAGTGGACTGAACGAGCTGACCCGCTACGGCCCGCCACCGGAGGCGAGGACTGTCGCCGTCGTGGTGGGCTTGGACCTGCCGTTCCTGCAGCGCCGGTTCGGCTCCTGCGCGGTCGGCCGGCCCCGCCGAGTAGCCGGGGTCGGGTGGCGCTCGGCCCGGGTCGCCGTTACGGGCGTGGCGCGGCGTTCCTCAGCCGGATTCCGCTGAAGCCGAGCGTGGTCTGCACCACCACGTCCCAGAACGGCCACAGGTTGGGCAACACGCGCAGCTGAACTCCTGCCTCTTCGTGCAACTCGAACAGGTTTCCGATCGGCTCAGCCGGCCCAAGCGGCTCGACCGGCTCCGTTGCGACAACCGCGTGCGGAACCGGTTTGCCGAACGGCCTGAATCGATCAGCGGGCAGCCGATAGGCGAACACGCGAACCGTCCGCATCGCCTCCAGCCAGCGGTACTCCACCGCATGCACCCGCTCACCCCCGCCCGGACCGAGGATGCGTTCCCGGTCGGTCCGCGATGAGGTCTCGGTCGTCCACGCCATCGCGCGCGGACAACTGCGCGGGAACCAGTAGTCCGGCGCGCGAACCTCGTCAACCGCCCACACGTACGCCTCGGCCTGCTGAGCCGTGGCTGCGACGTGGGGCACGAAGCGGGTGATCGTGGGGTCTTCCGAGAAGTGCAGGACCTGTCCCGGCACTGGGCGCATCCGGCTTGTCTACACCCGACGGCCGGCGCCGGCATCCGACTTTGGTTACGGCCCCGGTCAGCTCCTCAGTCGCCGGCCAGCTCGTCGGTCGCGGTCCGTCCCGCGCTCGTCGTACGCCGTAGGAAGCCGGCGAGCAGCTCGAGCTCGGAGTCCGCGTAGCCGGCACAGAGCTCGTCCATCGAGGTGTTCATCCCCGAGTAGAGGCGGAACACCTCCGCGTTGCGGTCGCGGACGGCTCGTACGACCACGGCGCGGCGATCGGACGGGTCGCGATCGCGGCTGATCCAGCCGCCGCGCTCGAGCCGGTCGAGGATGCCGGTCATCGTGGCCGGGTGCAGCCCGGCACGCCGGGCCAGCGCACTCGGGCTGAGCGGACCGTGCCGGTTGACGAGCTCGAGACAGTCGAAATCGACATCCTTGAGCTCGACCCGCGCGCCCACCTGGTGGTTGAGCAGGGACAGCTGGATGCTCAGCTCCCGCAGCGACTCCTTGATCTCGGTGGTCAGCCGCCGCCGGCGGCGCTTCGCCTCGGCATCGTCGCGTGTTACGGACATCATATGGTACGAACCTCGAATCCATATACTCTGGTTCTCGTACTATTTGGAACGCAGAAGAGAGCATACCTACCCGAGGCAGGGGGGACAGATGAAGCTCACGATCGTCGCGGCCACCGGTGGCATCGGCCGCCAGCTCCACGAGCAGGCCGTCGCAGCGGGGCACGAGGTGACCGCCGTCGTACGTAACCCGAACAAACTACCCGGCGGGGTCCGGTCCGTCGCGGTCGACCTGGCCAACGCCGACCCGGCCGCGGTCAAGTCCGCGGTCGACGGGGCGGACGCGGTCCTCTCCGGCCTGGGCGCGCGGTCCCGGGCAGAGGCCGGTGTCGCCGCGCTGGGTACGCGGGCCATCGTAGAGGCGATGGCGGCGGCCGGCGTACCACGGATAGTCGTCGTCAGTGCCGCGCCGATCGGCACCGTGCCCTCGCCGGGCCGGCCCAACCCGCCCAGGCACGACCCGGGCGACGGGTTCCTGATGCGCCACCTGCTCGGTCCGTTGACCAAGGCAGTGCTGCGCAGGCACTATGCCGACCTGGCGCTGATGGAGGAGATCCTCCGGGACAGCGGCCTGGACTGGACCGTGATCCGACCGCCCCGGCTGACCGACAAGCCACTGGCGGGTACGTACCGGACGGCGTACGGGCAGAACCTGCGCCGCGGCGCGCTCGTTTCGCGCGCCGACGTCGCCCACCTCATGCTGCGCGTGCTCGACCAGCCCGAGGCAATCGGGCAGGTCATCGGCATCGCCAACTAACACATCAACGGAGTACACAATGTTCACCGCCTATGTCGTGACAGCCAGCCTGGCCGTCGCCGCCACCGGCTTCTCGGGTGTGGCCGCTCTCGTCCATTTCAAGCCGATCCTCCCGGGCATGGCCAAGGCAGGCGTACCGGTGTCGTGGTTGACCTTCCCGATCGGCGCGCTCAAGACGGCGGGCGCGGTCGGGTTGCTACTCGGCCTGATCGGCCTGCCATTGGTCGGAACGGCTGCCGCGATCGGTCTCGTCCTGTTCTTCGTCTGCGCCATCTACACTCACGTACGCGCTGCTGACTACTCGGCGCAGTTCGGCCTCGCGAACGGGTTCCTGGCGCTGACCGTGGCAGCGCTGGTGTTGGGCCTGGCGTCCCGCTAGGGCCGGCCCGGCGGCTGGCCGATGTTGACCATCCACGGGATGCCGAACCGGTCTACGCACGCGCCGTACTCGTCGCCCCACATCTGCTTCTCCAGGGGGACCGACACGGTGCCGCCGTCGGACAGCTTCTCCCAGTAGCCGCGCAGCTCCGCGTCGTCCCCGCTCAGGCTCACCGTGATGTTGTCCCCGGCGGTGTACGCCAGGCCGGGCGGGGTGTCCGCGCCCATGAGGGTGAACCCGAGGTCGGTCTCGAGCATGCCGTGCATGATCTGGTCAGCAATCGCGGTGTCCGGCGCGCCGAACTCACCGAAGGTGCGCAGCGTCAGCGTGCCGCCGAACACCTGCTGGTAGTACTCCATGGCTTGCCGCGCGTCGCCGGTGAAGCTGAGGTACGGGTTGAGGCGAGAGGCCACTGGATCCCCCCAAACGGTCGTGCTGCTCCTCGGTCGTCTCGGCCGATGCTACGCAGGTGCCCCGACGTGCCGGCCGTCGACCAGGGCGGAGATCCACCCACGGTAGGGTCCAGATGGCGAAGATCAACAATCCGGACCGCCAGCTACTCGGCGCGGCCGCCGTCGCGCTGTCCGCCCGGCGCGATGTCGGTGCCGGGCTGCTGCCGCCCCGGCCCGGTCCGGCGACCGCGAGCCGGGGGCTGCGCTCGCCGCTGGCCCTCGCCTGGCGGCTGCATCGTGGCCTGCTGGGCGCCTGGGTCCTCGGGTTCGCCCTGCTCGGTGTGGTGTTCGGCGGTGTCGGCGAGAGCGTCGGCGACCTGGTTCGGGACAACCCGGCTCTGGGTGACATCTTCGCCCGCCTCGGTGGGCAGGCCGGACTGATCGATGCGTACCTCGCCGGAATCATGGGCATCCTGGGGCTGATCGCCGCCGCCTACGCCATCCAGGCGACCCTGAAGCTGCGGTCGGAGGAGAGCAGCCTCCGGGCCGAGCCGGTCCTGGCCACCGCGGTCGGCCGGCTGACCTGGGCGGGCAGCCACCTGGCCTTCTCGGTGCTCGGGCCCGCCCTCACCCTGGCCGTCGCCGGGTTGACGACCGGGCTGACCCACGGGCTGAACACCGGCCATGTCGGCCGGGAGCTGCCCCGCATACTCGCCGGCGCGATGGTTCAGCTGCCGGCGGTCTGGGTGCTGGCCGCGATCGCGGTCGCACTGTTCGGCCTGTTGCCGCGGCTGGCCGCCGCAATCAGCTGGAGTGCGCTGGCGGTGTGCCTGCTGGTCGGCCTGGTCGGCGCTGCCCTGCAGCTCAACCAGCGGCTCCTGGACGTCTCACCGTTCACCCACATCCCGAAGGTTCCCGGAGCGGACGTGTCCATCACCCCGCTGGCCTGGCTCGTCGGTATCGCGGTCGGGGTCGGGGCCGCCGGGTTGGTCGGACTGCGTCGCCGCAACACTCCGGTCACCTGACCGTCAGCCCCGTACGGTGAAGACGGCCGTCTGGGTGTGCTCGGCGAGCTCCAGGCGCCACTCGTACCGCCCGGGGCGCAGCGGCAGGGCCGGCAGGTTGAGCGCGAACGCCGCGTCCAGCAGGCTGCCCGCCGCCAACCCGGGTGGCCGGCCCACCTCGATGACGCCCTCGTTCTCGACCTTGACCGGACCGTCCGGGGTCGGGAACTCGACCGGGTGACCGTCGGAGTCGAGCAGGCTGAGCTTCATGGGGAGGCCCTGGTTGGCGCGGTCCCACGGCACTTTGATCAGGACGGCCACCGCGTGGCTGGTCGGACTCGTCGTCGTCGACCAGCCCGCGCCGAGCATGTGGACCTTGCCCGCCGGATCGGCCTGCGCGGCATCGCAGAGGATCAGCTGGACCTGCAGCGGCGAGGCCATCATGGTCACATCATGCCTGGACCGGGCCATCCGCCACTGGCCGGATCCGCCCTGCGCTACAGGTGACCTTGCCAGCCGATCGCGCGGCCGACCACCCGGTACCCGAGAATGTCGTTGACTTTGATCATGTGGGTGTTCGATGCCGCATTGGCGGTATAGAGCGTACGCAGCTGCGGCTCCGTCTCGGCCAACCAACGCAGCATCGCGATCTTCAGGTACAGCCCGAGCCGGTGGCCCCGGTGCGGCCGGAGCACGCTCGTGTCGTACTGCCAGGCATGCCACGGCCGCTCGGTGTCGACCCCCACCACCGTGTGCGCCGCGATGGCACCGGAGTCGAGGTGCCGCGCGATGAGCCGGTAGAACCGCCGCCGATGGGCGGCCTGCGAGATCTCGAATCCGCGGATCCGCTCCGGCGGGAATGCCTCGGCCTCGACCTGCAAATCGTCGACCGGAGCGTCGTTGATCGCGCCGGTCATATGGGCAATATCCGCGATCATGTCGTCCGGGGTCGGCCCGGGGATCCGGGTCAAGGCGTACCCTGCCGCGTGGCGCTCGGCCTCCGCGAACTCGTTGTCGAGCCGCGGCCAGTCGACGGTGAGCACGTCCTGCACCCGGTACAGCTCCTCGGCGGCCTCGTCGAGCCCCATCGCCTTGGCGAAGCCCATCGCCGGCGGCCGGTCGAAGCACTCGGCGACCAGGAGCGTACGGCCGTCCGCGCGGACCCGGTCCACGCCCGTCGCGTACAGCAGCTTGCCGAGACCCCGGCGGCGCGCGGTCGGGTCTACCGTCACGTGCACCCCACCGACATGGGTGTTGCCCCACTTGGGCAGCATCACCTCGAGGACGCCGCTGACCCGGCCCCGCCCGTCCCGGGATACCCCGATCAGTGGCGGGTGACCGTGCCAGCCGTGGCGCAGGCTGGCGAGGAACGTGGTGACGGTCGGGCCGAGCCGGTGCGGGTAGTCCAGGACGCGAGCGGCCTCCAGGACGCCCACCGCCCCGGCCGCATCCTGCGCGTCGATCTGATCAGCATCGAGCCAGGTAAATTCCATGCGCTTGATGAGACGGCACCTGCTAGGGCAGCCGCAATGCGCCGAGCCGTCAATGCGAATAGAGCAAAGACCTATGTCGATACCTTGATCAACGAAGTAACCTGGATCGCTACAACCATCGCTCGACCCGCTGTGGCGGGCCGGTCGGGCAAGCCAGGTCGCGATAGGCCGCACCGATCGCGACGCTGAGGCTCTCTCGACGGGTACGCCCGCCGAATGCGACGACCATGTCGACGGCCGTACCGTGCGACTGCCGGCAGAACGAGGCCGCCAAGGGATCGTCGCCAGGCTGCTCCAGGATCCGCATCGCCCAACCGCCGTCGGCGGCGGCCCGCGCGTACGCCGCCCAGACCTGTGCGCGGCTCGCCCCGGCGGGCACCGGGTGGATCCGCTGCACGCCGGTGTACCGGACGTAGGCGCCCCGCGGCTTGCCGGCGGGTACCTCGTCGTTCTCCGCCCAGTCGCAGTACCGGCTCACCCACTCTGCCGTCGCGGCCGCCTGCTTGGTTGCGCCGTACGGCTTGCAGGGTTTGCTCGGCCAGCCGGCTCCGAGCAGGTGGAGGTGTCCGTGGACGCTCGCGCCGAACAGGAGTTCCTCGACTTCGTCGGAGAGTCGACCCCAGCGCTGTTCCGCATCGCCCATGCCCTGACGGGCCAGCAGCAGATGGCCGAGGACCTGCTGCAGATCGCCCTCGAACGGATCGTCCTGCGCTGGGGGCGGGTCGACAACCCGGCCGCGTACGCCCGGAAGATCATTTATCACGAGTACGTGCGGTGGTGGCGCCGGTGGCGCTGGCGTGAGCTGTCCGTGGCCGCCCCGCCGGAACCGGTGACCGCGACGGACCCGGCGGCGCACGTCGTGTTGCGCCAGGCCTTGCACGCCGCGCTGCGACAGCTCGGACCGCGCCAGCGGGCGGTGCTGGTGCTGCGCTATCTGGAGGACCGCACCGAGGCGGAGGTGGCGACGATCCTCGGTTGCTCGGTCAAGACGGTCGCCAGCCAATCCTCACGGGCACTCAAGAATCTGCGCCCGCTCTTCGCCGGTCTGGCGGACTCACACCGACCCAGGGAGCCACGATGATCGACTTTGACGACGAGCTGCGGCGGGTGATCCGGGAGGTGGCCGACGCGGGCCGACCGGTCGACGTCGGCGTG
>JAEHDK010000078.1 GCA_016880465.1 Micromonosporaceae bacterium | reverse complement strand
GCTTCGGAGGGCTATGGGATTAGGTCAGATGGGCCGTACGCGCTCGGCCTGCGGGCCCTTCTGGCCCTGGCCGATCTCGAACTCGACCCGCTGGTTCTCCTCGAGCGAGCGGTAGCCGCTCGTCTCGATCGCGGAAAAGTGCACGAAGACGTCGGCGCCACCGCCATCGACGGTGATGAAGCCGAACCCCTTGTCCGCGTTGAACCACTTGACGGTTCCCTGAGCCATTTCTTTGCCTTTCTATCGGGAACAAAACATGAGCCGGTTCTGTAGCAGCGGCGGTGTTTCGTCCCGAGCCGTCCCGAGAGAACCCGGGCCGCGAGTACGAAAAGCAGACCACATGCGCAAAACTCCGCTAAGCCTACACCACCGCGGAGGCGCACCGCTGGGTGACTACTCGGGCACTGTACCGGTATTCGCCAGTAGGCTGGGTGCCATGTGGCAGGCCGAGGTGCGGGTCAGCCTGGACGCGATCAGACACAACGTTGCCCGGCTCCGATCCGGCACGGCGGCCGAGCTGATGGCCGTGGTCAAGGCCGACGGGTACGGGCACGGGATGGTGCCTGCCGCCCGGGCCGCCCTCGACGCCGGCGCGACCTGGCTCGGGGTCTGCACGCTCGGCGAGGCGCTCGAGCTGCGCCGGGCCGGCCTCACCGCGCCCGTGCTCGCCTGGCTGCTCGCGCCGGGCCTGCCGCTGCACGACGGGATCGCGGCCGGCATCGACCTGTCCGCATCCAGCACCGGACTGCTCGCCGAGCTGGTGGCGGCGGCCCGGGTGGCTGGGCGGCCGGCCCGGGTACACCTCAAGGTCGACACCGGACTGTCCCGGGCGGGCGCGACGCCGGCCGACTGGCCCGCGCTGGTGGAGGCCGCCGCCAAGGCGCAGGGCGACGGTCTCGTCGAGGTGACCGGCGTGTGGAGCCACTTCGCCTACGCGGACGCACCGGGCCACGCCACCGTCGACCGCCAACTCGCCGAGTTCGGCGCCGCACTGGACGTGGCCGCCGGCGTCGGGATCACGCCGCAGGTCCGGCATCTCGCCAACTCGGCGGCCACCCTCACCCGACCCGACACCCACTTCGACCTGGTACGCCCGGGGGTGGCGATCTACGGGCTGTCGCCGGTAGCGGGGGAGACCTTCGGGCTCCGACCGGCGATGACGGCCCGGGCCCGGGTCGTACTCGCCAAGCGGGTGGCGGCGGGGCAGGGCGTCTCGTACGGGCACACGTACGTGACCCAGCGGGAGACCACGCTGGCGGTCGTGCCGCTCGGGTACGCCGACGGGGTGCCGCGCTCGGCCTCCAACGCCGGGCCGGTCTGGCTGGGCGGGAAGGTGCGCCGCGTCGCCGGCCGGGTGTGCATGGACCAGATCGTGGTGGACTGCGGCGACGACGAGGTCCGCGCCGGGGACGAGGCGGTGCTGTTCGGTACGGGCGACGGCGGCGGTCCGACCGCCGACCACTGGGCCGATGCCGCCGGCACGATCAACTACGAGATCGTCACGCGCTTCGGCAGCGCCCGGGTGCCGCGCATTTACGGATAACCTGGCGGCATGGCACGGGCAGCGCGGCGCGCGGGACTGGTGGGCGCCGTCATCGGTGCGGCCGCGGCCGGCGTCGCCGCAGGGGTGGCGGCCGAGCGTGCCCTGGTCCGCCGGGGCCGGGAGGTGGGCGATCCGTACGAGCTGGAACGGCTCGGTGACCAGCCGTTCGACGAGTCGTTGACGGTCAGTACGGGGGACGGCATCGACCTGTACGTGGAGATCGTCGACCCGGCCGATGGCGTGGATCTCGAACCGTTCGCCGGGCCGATCGACGCGCCGGAGCCGACGCTCGTCTTCGCCCATGGTTTCTGCCTCGACATGGGCACGTTCTACTTCCAGCGGCAGTACCTCACCCGGCGTGGCGATCTCCGCATGGTGTTCTACGACCAGCCCGGCCACGGCCGGTCGAGCAAGGTCACCCAGGGCGAGTACACCCTGGAGGGACTCGCACACGCGCTGTACCAGGTGCTCGGGGATACCGTGCCCGACGGACCGATCATCCTCGTCGGCCACTCGATGGGCGGCATGACGATCATGGCGCTGGCCGAGCGGTACCCGGAGCTGTTCGGCGATCGCGTGGCCGGCGCGGTGCTGATATCGACCTCGGCGGGCCGGTTGGAGGCGACGCGGATCGGCCTGCCCGAGATCGTCGGCCGGTTCGCCCGGCCGCTCCTGCCGGTGGTCAACGGCGCGACCCGGGTGACGAGCTCGGTGGTCGACCGGGCCCGCCGGGCGTCGTCCGACCTGGCCTGGCTGCTCACCCGGCGGTACGGCTTCGGCACCGCGCGACCGAGCCACGCGCTGGTCTCGTTCGTCGAGCGGATGAACTCGCGCACGTCCACCGAGACCGTCGCCCGCTACCTGCGCACGCTCTACACCCATGCGCGCTACCCGGCGCTCGACGCGCTGCGGACCATTCCCGTCCTGGTGATCTGCGGCGAGCGCGACCAGATCACGCCGCTGGCGCTGTCGGCAGAGATCTGTCGCCGGCTGCCCGACGCGGAGCTGGTCACGGTGCCGAACAGCGGGCATGTGGTCCTGCTGGAGCACGGCGCCGAGGTGAACGAGGCGTTGGCGCGGTTCCTGGCGAAGGTCTACCCGTGACGAGCGCGCAATGGCGCCTGCTCGGCCATGAGATCGGTGCCTGCACCGCATGCGCCGAGCTGGCCGTGGCGCGGCAGCGCGTGGTCGTCGGCGAGCCACCGGCAGCGGGTACCATCCGCGGCGGCTCCGGCCGGCCCGCACTGGCGCTCGTCGGTGAGGCACCCGGCGCCGCCGAGGACGCGGCCGGCCGCCCCTTCGTCGGCAAGGCGGGTCAGCTGCTCGACCAGCTGCTCAACGACGTCGCGCTGGACCGCGCGCAGGCCGCCGTACTCAACGTGCTCAAGTGCCGCCCGCCGGGCAACCGCACGCCCCGGCCGGCGGAGGTGGCCCGCTGCCGGCCCTACCTCGAACGGCAGCTGGCGGTGCTGCGCCCGCAATTGATCGTGGCGCTCGGCCTGACCGCGGTGACCTGGTTCCTTGGCCGGCGTACCACCCTGGCCGGCGCGCGCGGCCGGGTACACGAGGTGACGATCGACGCCCTAGCGCACCGGGTGCTCGCGACGTACCACCCGTCCGCCGCGATCCGGTTCGGGCCGTCCGGCGCGCCGATGGCGGCGCTGCGCGACGATCTGGCGCTCGCCGCGACCCTGGTGTCGCCGTGAAGCTGTCCACTGTGGAGGATACCCGCGCCTTCGGCCGTACGCTGGCCGACCGGCTGCATGCGGGGGATCTCGTCCTGCTCACCGGACCCCTCGGCGCCGGCAAGACCGCCCTCGCCCAGGGGATCGGCGCCGGGCTCGGCGTGGCCGGCGAGGTCACCTCGCCCACCTTCGTCATTGCCCGGGTCCATCGCGGCGGCCGGGTACCGCTCGTGCACGTCGACGCGTACCGGCTGGGGGCCGTGGCCGACCCGCGGGCCGAGGTGGACGACCTCGACCTCGACGCGTCGGTGGAGGACTCGGTCACGGTCGTCGAGTGGGGCGAGGGCATGGTCGAACAGCTGGCCGACACGTACCTCGAGGTCCGCATCGACCGCCTCGACGACGACACCCGAGTGGTGGAGCTCGTCGGTCACGGTGGCGACTGGGACACCCGGCTCCGGTAGCGGCGCAGCAGCTCGGCGACGTGCGCGTCGGCGATCTCGACGTCGACCAACGGTCGCACCGAGTAGCCGCCCCGGCCGTGCCGTACCTCGATCGCTTCGGGCAGTTCGTCGACGAGCGCGAGCCGCAGCTGGCTGCCGAGCGCGCCGAAGAGCCGTTCGAGCATCGAGAGGCTGGCCGCCCGGCTGCCGCGCTCGATGTGCGCGAGCACCGGCTGACTCGTGCCGATCGCGCGGGCCAGCTCGGCTTGGGTGAGCCCGGCGCGCTCGCGCTCGCGGCGCACCGTTCGGCCGGCGAGGGCGACGAGGCGGCTGGTGGTCATCGGGGGATCGTCGCGCAGTCGGATGGCGGGCGGCCACGTGTCTACCGCGGCCTGTGGATGTCGGCACCGCACCCCTGCGCGGCGTCCAGAGTCGAACTCGCTCTCGCTCGACATGTCCAACCGATATGAAGATGTCGCAGAGACATGCTGAACGGCAGTGAATTGCCTTTCCCGCCACTCACCGGGTGCCGCTACACCGGCGGCGGACGCGCCGGTAACGTACTTTTCGTGCTTGTTGTGGTCGTCGACTCCGCCACGCCCGCGGTGACCGCGGCGCTGGTCGAGGTCGGCGCCGACGCGGGGGCCCTGCGCGCCGAGCGGGTCACCGTCGACGGGCGCGCGCACGGGGAGCTGCTGGCGCCGGAAATCCAGGCGGTGCTCCGCGAGGCCGGTGCCGACCTGTCCGCGGTGGGCGCGGTCGTCGCGGGGCTCGGCCCGGGGCCGTTCACCGGCCTGCGGGTGGGGCTGGTGACCGCAGCCGCGATGGGCGACGCGCTGCGCGTCCCGACCTACGGCGTGTGCTCGCTCGACGGCATCGGCTACTACCTGACCACCGGCGTCACCCTGGTCGCGACCGACGCGCGCCGGCGCGAGGTCTACTGGGCGGTGTACCGGGACGGCCTGCGCGTCACCGGTCCGGCCGTGCACCGGCCGGCCGATCTGGCCGGCGTGCTCGCCGAGTACGACGTGCGACAGGCGGCCGGTGAGGGCGCGGCCCGGTACGCCCAGACGCTGGGCGTACCGGTCCTGGCACACCCGGTGTACCCGTCGGCCGTCGCGCTCGCCGAGCTCGCCGCCGAGCGGGTACGGGCCGGCGCGCCGACCGAGCGGCTCGCCCCGCTGTACCTGCGCCGGCCCGATGCGGTCGAACCGGCCGCGCGCAAGGCGGTCCTGCCGCGGTGAGGATCGAGCGGTTCCGGTGGTGGCATATCGCAGCCGCCATGCCGATCGAGGAGGACCTGTTCGGTGCGGAGCGGTGGACCGCGGCCATGTTCTGGAACGAGCTGGCCAACGGCCACCACTACCTCGTCGCGCTGGCCGACGACACGCTCGTCGGGTACGCCGGGCTGGCGGTGAACTCGGCCGAGGCATGGGTACAGAACATCGCCGTGCGGCGCGACTCCCAGCGCCGCGGGATCGGCCGGACGCTGCTGGCGGCCCTGCTCGCGGAGGCGGCTCGGCGCCGGGCGGCCAAGGTACTGCTGGAGGTGGCCGTGGACAACCGACCGGCGCAGCGGCTCTACGCGGCGTACGGCTTCGAGCCGATCGGCGTCCGCCGGGGCTACTACCAGCCGAGCAACACCGATGCGGTGGTGATGCAGCGTGCCGACTGAGCCGCTCGTCCTCGGCATCGAGACATCCTGCGACGAGACCGGCATCGGCATCGTGCGCGGGCACACGCTGCTCGCCGATGCGGTGGCGTCCAGCGTGGACGCCCATGCCCGGTTCGGCGGCGTCGTACCCGAGGTCGCGAGCCGGGCCCATCTCGAGGCCATGGTGCCGACCATGCGCCGCGCTCTGGCCGACGCCGGCGTGACGCTCGCTGACGTCGACGCGATCGCCGTGACGGCCGGACCCGGGCTGGCCGGCGCCCTGCTGGTCGGCGTGGCGGCGGCCAAGGGGTACGCGCTGGCCGCCGGGAAGCCGATCTACGGCGTCAACCACCTGGCGGCCCACGTGGCGGTGGACACGCTGGCCCACGGCCCGCTGACCGAGCCGGCGGTCGGCCTGCTGGTCTCCGGCGGCCACTCGAGCCTGCTGCTCATCGAGGACCTCGTCCGCGGCGTCACCCCGCTGGGCGGGACGATCGACGACGCGGCCGGGGAGGCGTTCGACAAGGTCGCCCGGCTGCTCGGCCTGCCGTTCCCGGGAGGGCCGCCGATCGACCGGGCGGCGGAGGGCGGCGATCCGGACGCGATCGGGTTCCCGCGCGGGCTCACCGGGCCGCGGGATCCGGCATACGACTTCTCGTTCTCCGGCCTGAAGACGGCCGCGCGGCGGACCGTCGATGGAGCGAGGGCCGGGGAGCGGCTGCGGGCGGACGACCCGGACGCCCG
>JAEHDK010000648.1 GCA_016880465.1 Micromonosporaceae bacterium | reverse complement strand
GGCCGCCTACGAGTCGGCGCGACAGTGGACGGTCGGTCGTCATGTACATCTGTGGGAGGACGTCTTCTCGGGGGGTGCCCAATGAGTGCCCCGATCGAATCGGAACGGATCTTCGCCGAGAAGTGGGCGGTGGTCCCGTGATTCCACAAGAGGACCTCCACGAAGGCCGCAGGATGGCCCGCATTTGGGGCTATCGCTCCGGCCTGGACGTGTACTCGTTTGCTGCTGGCTACGCGCTCGGGCGGCGGAACGGAAGGGCTGAGAGCCTCTCGATTTCTCAACCCCCAGAGAAGTCGAATATCACGGCGCTCGATCCATCCGGCGTTGAGGCGACCTCGTGAAGCGCACCGCTTGCTCCGCCTGCGGCTCGCCCGACCTCGAACAGTTCCTCGACCTGGGCGACTCGCCGATCGCCGACGCGTACACCGCCACGCCCGACGAGGACCCGCCGCGCTACCCGTTGCAGGTGGCGGTGTGTGGCAAGTGCCGGCTGGTACAGCTGCTCGAGGTCGTCCCGGCGGATGTGCTGTTCGGCACCGGATACAGCTTCTACTCGTCCGCCTCAGCGCCCCTGTCGGCCTACCACAAGGCGTACGCGGAGGACGTTCTTGCCGAGCACGGCACGCAGGCCGCCCGTGATGTGGTCGAGGTCGGCTGCAACGACGGGGACCTGCTACAGCACTTCAAGCACCTGCCGCATCTAGGCATCGACCCATCGACAGGCCCAGCGGCTATGGCCCGGGACCGTGGCTGCGACGTGCTCATGGAGCCGCTCAGCTTGGAGGCAGCCCAGCGGCTCCGGGACTCACGCGGCCCGGCCGGTGTGGTCATCGCCAACCACGTCCTGGCCCATGTCGAGGATGTGTCCGACTGCCTGGCCGGCATCGCGCACCTGATGGACGACGAGTCGGTCGGCATGGTCGAGGTGCAGTACCTGCCGGACCTGTTGGTCAACAACGCGTTCGATCTCGTCTACCACGAGCACCGCAACTTCTTCTCCCTCACGACACTTGAGGCTGCCGCTGTTCGACATGGCCTGTATGTGCTTGATGCGGAACTTACCGACCGGCAAGGCGGATCCCTACGGGCTACGCTCGCTCGCACGGGTGGCGCCATGGCGCGAACCGAGTCGGCGACCCGCATTCTCGCCACTGAGCGATGGCTGAACTCGTTCGGAGCCTACGAAGGCATGCAGGGCCGGGCCGAACGGATACGAGACCGTTTGACGGGTCTCGTTACAGGCGACATGGCGGTGTTTGGGGCGCCCGGCAAACTCACGACCCTGGTGGCATTCTGTGGATTTGATGTTGAACAGTTGCGATGGTGTATCGACTCGACTGTCGCCAAGCAAGGTCGATATGTGCCGGGCACTCGCATCCGGATCTATCCGCCGGGTGAACCAGAGGTACCCCGCGATGGGTTCCTTCTCGCGGCTCACAACTATGCGCACAGCATCCTGGCCGCCAACCCTGGTCATCGCTGGATTGTGCCGTTCCCGGCGCCGCTGGTGCTTGCATGAGAGTGCTGATTCTCGGGGTGCTCGGTCAGGACGGCTCTTATCTTGCAGAGCAGCTCTGTGCTGGTGGTCACGAGGTGTTCGGTCTTACCCGCCGACTCAACGGGAAGTCGCCGGCCAATCTTCTGCACGGCGACCTGCTTGACCAGCACTCGCTTGAACGGGCGCTGGTCGTCGCCGACCCCGACGTGGTGTTCAACGTGGCGGCGGTCACTTCGCCCGGTGGCAGTTGGGGCTCCGTCGATCCGCCCCTGATGTTGGAGGTCACTGGCCTCGGCGTTGTGCGGCTCGTAAGCGCCATGGTCCGGTGCCGTTCGATGGCGAAACTGGTTCACGCATCATCTTCGGCAGTGCTGGAACCGGACCGGTACGGCCTATACGGGGCTGCGAAGCGGCTGGCTCACGACACTGTGATCGGCCATCGAGGGCTGTTGTGGAGTTCGAACGCAATTCTGTTCTCGCACACGTCCCCCCGCAAGGACATGCGTTTCCTGGACCGCAAGATCTGCATAACGTTGGCTCGTGGCGGCATCTTGACCATGACCGACCTGTCGCCGAAGCGGGATTGGGGTTACGCCCCAGATTACTGCGAAGCACTACAGGCAATCGCTGCCGCTCCAGAGCCGGGTGACTGGGTGGTTGCGACCGGCGTCCAGCGTTCGGTAGGAGACCTCGTACAGGCCGCGCTTGACGCGACCGGCCGAGGCTGGGACTCGGTCCAACTTGTCGACGGTCCCCGCTTCCCCGACGAAATCCGCACCGATGGCATGCCTTCCGCTCGCGACCTCGGTTGGGCGCCGCGCACGTCGTTCGAGGCTATGGTCCGCGAACTGGTGGAGGTGGCCTGATGCCGGTCTACGAACTCGGTGACACGGTGGCCTTGTCGTGGGCTGAGCCGGGCGCGTCAGCCACCGTGGTCCTCTACGTCACCGCCCCGGACGGCACCGAGTCGTCGCCGGCGACAACCTTCTCCGCCGCCGCGTGGCATGCCAGCGTCACCGCCAACCAGTACGACGAGTGGCTGTTCACCTGGGTGTCGTCGGGCACGTTCGTGGGCACGTCGCAGAGCACGTTCACCGTCGGTGGGCCGTGGTATGCGACGTTGGCGGGTCTGCGGGCCCGGGCGAACCGTGGCGCCACCGACACCACCGCCGACACGATGCTCGCCGACGCGTTGACCGCCGCATCCCGGGCCGTGGAGCAGTACTGCGACGGGCGGGTCTTCTACCTCGCCGACACCACCACGTCCCGCACCTATCCGACCCGCCGGCGGCTGTGCCTGGCCGAGGGCTACCGGCTGATGGTCGACGACATCGGTAACGCCACGATCGTCGCCGAGGTCGGGGATGGCACTACCTGGACGGTGTTGACGGACATCGAGGTGTACCCGGAGAACAGCATCGCGAAGGGTGAGGCGATCACCGGGCTGGTGTCGCGGAACACCGACTGGTCCGGCTTCCGCCGGGCCCGGATCACCGCCACCTGGGGCTGGCCGACCGTGCCGGCGGCGGTGAAGCAGGCCACGCTGCTGCAAGCCTCCCGGCTGTACCGACGTAAGGACTCGCCGGAGGGTGTGGCCGGCTCCAGCGAATGGGGTCTGGTGCGGGTGCCGAACCTGGACCCGGATGTGAAGG
>JAEHDK010000647.1 GCA_016880465.1 Micromonosporaceae bacterium | reverse complement strand
GGCCGCCTACGAGTCGGCGCGACAGTGGACGGTCGGTCGTCATGTACATCTGTGGGAGGACGTCTTCTCGGGGGGTGCCCAATGAGTGCCCCGATCGAATCGGAACGGATCTTCGCCGAGAAGTGGGGCGGCGTGAACGTAGACTGGACTGCGGCTGGGCGGTCGAACCAAATCGTTGATACTCATCTCAGAGTGGGGCCGGAACGGCAACCGGCGAACCGCCCAGCCGCCCGTCGTGGGGCGGCGACATCGTGAAGCGCACCGCCTGTTCGGCGTGCGGCTCCCCCGACCTGGAACAGTTCCTGGACCTGGGCACCAGCCCGATCGCCGACGCGTACACCGCCACGCC
Organism: Micromonosporaceae bacterium; assembly: GCA_016880465.1. GTDB lineage: Bacteria > Actinomycetota > Actinomycetes > Mycobacteriales > Micromonosporaceae > EFPC-2. The sequence continues at coordinate 1,880 of JAEHDK010000647.1, read as the reverse complement.
CGACGAGGAGTCGCCGCGCTACCCGCTTCAGGTGGCCATCTGTGGCAAGTGCCGGCTGGTGCAACTGCTCGAGGTCGTCCCGGCGGATGTGCTGTTCGGCACCGGCTACAGCTTCTACTCGTCCGCCTCGGCGCCGCTGTCGGCCTACCACCAGGCGTACGCGGAGGACGTGCTCGGCGAGCACGGCACGCAGGCCGCACGTGGTGTGGTCGAGGTCGGCTGCAACGACGGGGACCTGCTACAGCACTTCAAGCACTTGCCGCATCTGGGCATCGACCCATCAACGGGGCCAGTGGCTATGGCCCGGGACCGTGGCTGCGACGTGCTCATGGAGCCGCTCAGTTTGGAGTCGGCTCAGCGCCTGCGGGACTCGCGCGGCCCGGCCGGTGTGGTCATCGCCAACCACGTCCTCGCCCACGTCGAGGACGTGTCCGACTGTCTGGCCGGCATCGCACACCTCATGGACGACGAGTCGGTCGGCATAGTCGAGGTGCAGTACCTGCCGGACCTGCTGGTCAACAACGCGTTCGACCTCGTGTATCACGAACACCGCAACTTCTTCAGCCTGACCAGCCTGGAGGCCGCCGCCGGCAGGCACAGCCTGCATGTCGTCGATGCTGAGCTCACCGACCGGCAGGGCGGATCCATCCGGGTCACCCTGTCCAAGCGGCCGGCGCATTCGGTACGGGTCGCGACGATCCGGCGCTCCGAGAACTGGCTGAACAGCTTCGGCGCCTACGAGGGGATGCAGGCCCGGGCGGAGCGGATCCGCTGGCGACTCAAGCAGTTGGTACTCGAGCAGCCCGGCACCGTTGCGGTGTACGGCGCGGCGGGGAAGACGACGACGCTGCTGAACTTCTGTGGCCTGAACAGCGAACTTCTGGCCTACTGCTACGACACGACCCCGGCGAAGCAGGGCCGGTACATCCCGGGCGTCGGCATCCCGATCCGTCCGGCAGCGCTAGTCAGGCCGGACGGGCTCACGTTCCTGCTCGGGGCCTGGAACTACGCCGCACCGATCATGCGGGCCAACCCGGGACACCGATGGATCCTGCCGCTGCCCGCCCCGATGCTGCTCGGCTGAGGAGGGACGATGCCGGTCTACGAACTCGGCGACACGGTAGCCCTGTCGTGGGCTGAGCCGGGCGCGTCGGCGACTGTGGTCCTCTACGTCACCGCCCCGGACGGCACCGAATCGTCGCCAGCGACTACCTTCTCCGCCGCCGCCTGGCATGCCAGCGTCACCGCCAGCCAGTACGACGAGTGGCTGTTCACCTGGGTGTCGAGCGGCACGTTCGTCGGCACGTCGCAGGGCACGTTCACCGTCGGGGGGCCGTGGTATGCGACGCTGGCGGGCCTGCGGGCCCGGGCGAACCGTGGCGCCACCGATACCACCGCCGACACGATGCTCGCCGACGCGCTGACCGCCGCATCCCGGGCCGTGGAGCAGTACTGCGACGGGCGGGTCTTCTATCTCGCCGACAGCACCACGTCCCGCACCTACCCGACCCGCCGGCGGCTGTGCCTGGCCGAGGGCTACCGGCTGATGGTCGACGACATCGGCAACGCCACGATCGTCGCCGAGGTCGGGGATGGCACTACCTGGACGGTGTTGACAGACATCGAGGTGTATCCGGAGAACAGTATCGCGAAGGGTGAGGCGATCACCGGGCTGGTGTCACGGAACACCGACTGGTCAGGCTTCCGCCGGGCCCGGATCACCGCCACCTGGGGCTGGCCGACCGTGCCGGCCGCGGTGAAGCAGGCCACGCTGCTGCAAGCCTCCCGGCTGTACCGACGTAAGGACTCGCCGGAGGGTGTGGCCGGCTCCAGCGAATGGGGTCTGGTGCGGGTGCCGAACCTGGACCCGGATGTGAAGG
>JAEHDK010000646.1 GCA_016880465.1 Micromonosporaceae bacterium | reverse complement strand
CAAAGTAGATTACTGTCTACAATTTTGAGTCGCGAGAGGCCAACGCGCCTGGTCGGCGGTCAGATCAGCCCATCAAGATCACGTAAGTTCGGGCTAGTCGAGCCGCTGGCGGGCAACCGACCGCGGTTGGCGGCCCGCCAGCAGCCAGCCGGCGACGGCGGCGAGCAACGGTAGCCCGGCCGTGATCGCGGCAAGGTGCAGGGCCGGTACGCGGCCGAGGGTATCGAGGTGGCGGTGCAGGACTCCGGCCAGGCCGACGTACGCGCCGGCCGCACCGAGGATCGCGCCGAGCAGCGCGAGCGCGCCGGCCGTGGTGGCGGTCAGGGTGCGGCGCACCCGCCTCGGCGCACCGGTCGCGGTCAGCGTACGAAGGTCGCCCGCGGTCTCGGTGCGGATGAGCCCGACGGTCGTCGCGAGTACGCCGAGCGCCAGCAGTACGCCGGCTCCGGTCGCCCCGGTCCGCAGGGTCGCCAATGAGCCCGGTACGCGGCGGGCCTCGATGGTCAGGCCGGCGTCGGCGGCGAGGCCTTGTGCGGTGGCCAGTTCCTGCTCGGTGAGTGGATGGCTCGCCTGCAGGAACCAGCCGACCAACGCCGGTTGCCAGCCGTAGCGGTCGAGCGCGCTCGCGGTGATGAGCGAGTTCGGCATCGAGGAGAAGCCGAGGTTCGACAGCGCCTCGGTCTTCGGACGGACGTCGCGACGGGGGATGTGCACCAATTCGAATGGGCCGGTGCGCACGGTCAGCACGTCGGTGTCGACGGCGACCGTCGCCTGGTCGAGCCCGTAAAGCGCGAGCAGTTCGGGGCTCGCGACGTAGAGCGGGTAGGACGTCGACGTCTGGCCGTCGCCGCTCGGGACGCCGATCTCGGCGGCCGGATGACCGGGCGGGCCGCCCTCCCGGCCGGCCTCGGTGTCCTCGGTGACCACCGCCATGTCGAGTGCCGTGACGGTGGGCCCGCCGAGGGTCGCCGCGATCGCGTCGACCTGTGCGCGTAGCGCCTCGACCTGGGCAGCGCTCCGCTCCGGGATCACCGGTTCCGGTCGACCGATCCGGATCAGGAGCTGGCTGTCAGCCAGGTTGCCCAGGCCGGCCGAGCGTCTGGCGGTGGCCTCGGCGGCGGCGGAGCCGGCCACGATCGCCACCGAGATGCCTACGGCGAGACTGATGGCGGCCAGCGCCGCGCCGGCCCGGGCCTGGTAGCGGGCCAGATCGGTCACGGCAAGCCGGACGGCGACCGGCATCCGGCCGCGCAGGGCGGCCAGTGCCCGGATGGCCAGCGGGCTGGTCAGGAGCACGCCGACCGCCGTGGCGGCGGTGCCGGCCACGATCGCCACCGGGTTGCCGCCACCGGACAGCACGAGCAGGGTGATGCCGGCGGCGAGGACGACGGCGGCGGCCACCGCCGACCGGTGTGCGGGCTTCGGTCGCGGTGGGCGGGCCGACAGCGCGCTCATGATCGGAGTACGCGAGACCGCCCGCGCCGGCCACCACGCGCCCGCGGTCGCGGTCCCGACCGCCAGCACCATGGCCGCACCGAGCGTCGCCCATGGCAGGTCGAACCGGTCTATCCGGTGTCCCGCGGACGTCTCCACCGACCCGGCGGCGATCAGCCAGGCCGCGACGCCCAGCGCCGTGCCGAGCAGTGCCGCCACGGCTCCGACGGCGGCGCCGGTGGCCAGCATGACGAGCCGGAGATGCCGTCGGGTCGCGCCGATAGCGGCGAGCATGCCCAGTTGCCGCAGCCGCCGTTGGGCCACCACGACGAACCCGGCGGCGGCGACCAGCGATACGAGCAGCAGGCCGACCGTGGCCAGCGCCAGCGTCGCGGCCGCGATCGCGGTACGGGTGGTGCCGGGCCGGGACTCGCGTACCAGTGGACCGTCGATGGTCGCCCGGAACGCGTCGAGGTTGGCCCGATCTCCGGCCACCAGCACGGTGGCCGACTGGGCGGGGTCGGCGTGTGCCGCATCCACGAGGGCGAACTCGTCCGCGAGGTTCTCGGGGTTCTCCACGACGCCGACGACCAGGCGGTCGTGACCGTCGAGGCTGGTCCGGGTACCGATGCTGGCGCGTAGCTGCAGCGCCACCGCATCGGTGACCGCGACCTCGCCGGTGCCGCTCGGGTACCGCCCCTGTCGCAGCGCGAGCATCGGTGCGCCGTACCCACCGGCGGGATCCTGCGCCCGCACGTCGACGGCCTCGAACACGCCGGGCACCTGCGCGTACCGGTGACCGATCACGTCGATCGTGCCGAACCAGGCGCGGGCGGCGGCGATCCGGGAGTCCAAGACCGCCGGGTCGGCCCCGTCCAGGCGCATGAGCTGGTGGGCGCGGCCGAACGTCGCATCGCTCGACGAGGCCAGGGTGTAGGTTGCCGAGACGCCGAACGTGGTACCGGCGACGGCGACCGTGAGCAGGGCGATCGCCAGCACGTGCTGGCGCCACTCGCGGCGGAACAGGCGGACGGCCCACCGGATCACCGCCCGCCGCGCCGGCAGGCCGCCGCTGTTGCGGCGCCGGGCCAGCGGCCGGGGAGGCTGCGTGCTCATATCACGTCCTGCGCGAGCAGCGCCTCCGGGCCGGTCGCCGGTCCGGTCTGGTCGACGATGCGGCCGTCCCGGATGAACACCACCCGGTCGGCCCAGGACGCCAGCTGCGCGTCATGCGTCACCAGCACGCCGGCCACGCCACGCCTGCAGGCCGAGCGAAGCAGGCGGATGACCGCCTCGCCGTTGGTCGAGTCCAGCGCCCCGGTGGGTTCGTCGGCCAGCAGCAGCCGCCGCTCCCCGATCACGGCACGGGCGATCGCGACGCGCTGGCGTTCGCCGCCGGACAGGTCGTCCGGGAAGTATCCGGCGCGATCCGCCAGGCCCAGCTCGTCGAGTAGCCGCATGGCGGCGACCCGCGCGACGCGAGCCCGGACCCCGTCGAGTTCGAGCGGTAGCGCTACGTTCTCCGCCGCGGACAAGCCGGCGAGCAGGTTCAGGTCCTGGAAGACGAAGCCGATGGACCGGCGGCGCAGCCTCGCCTGCGCGTCGGCCGACAGCGCCGCGACATCGGCGCCGCAGACGTACACCTCGCCGCTGGTGGGCTCCTCGATGGTGCCGGCGATGGTCAGCAGGGTGCTCTTGCCGGAGCCGCTCGGCCCCATGATGGCCACCAGCTCGCCGGCGTCGACGACGAGGTCGGCCTCCCGCAGTGCGGGCACTGCGGTGGCTCCCGAACCGTACACTTTGGACACTTGCCGAAGGCTCAGCACCGGGCTCATCGCGTCGGTCCAGATGTCGCGGCCATCCACGGCCGTCATGAACGGCTCCCGGCGGTACGGGCCGGCGCGGGCTTCGCCGGCTGGTGGCGGGGCGCACGCCGCGTGCCGTCGGCACCGGCGGGTACGGGCGGTACGGCCGGCAGTCGGCGTAGCCGCACGTCGGCCGCGTCGAGCCAGTGGACCACCGCCTCGAGCCGGAACAGCTCGGCATCGACCACGAGGCCGAGGCCGACATCGTCGGCGGCCGCCTCTGCCTTGAGGTGCGTGTACCGCTGCATCTCCTCGACCAGGTGCCGGCGGTGGACCTGCAGGATGTCGCGTACGTCGACGCCGGGCAGGCGCAGCGCCACCTGCACCTTGATGACGAGCTCGTCGCGCGGCGGCGGTGCGGCGCTCGGCGGCGTCCGTAACCATCGGTCCAGCTCCCGCTCGCCGGCGGCGGTGATCCGGAAGCGCTTCTGCGCGCCGTCCCGCTCGTTCTCGTGCGACTCAACGTGACCCTCGCGCTCGAGGCGCTGCAGCGTCGTGTAGACCTGCCCGACGTTGAGCGGCCAGACCTCGCCGGTACGCGCCTCGAACTCCTGCCGGAGCTGTAGCCCGTACTTCGATCCCTCGGTCAGCAACGCCAACAGCGCGTGCCGCACGCTCATGATCCACCACCCGGTGTATAGAGGATACTGGGTATTATACACAGTATCCTCAATCTGACCACGGCAGATCGTGAGCGGGACTCAGCTGCCCAGCGGCGTCAGCTGCCCAGCGGTGTCAGATGCCGAGCCGGGTGTGGCGCAGCCGCTCGGTCAGCTCGGCCGGGCCTGCCAGGTCGACCAGCGCCGCGTGCTGCCGGCCGGAGATGAAGATCGCCAGTTCGCCCGGTGGACCGGTCAGCCGCACCTCGGGGCCGCCGGCGCCGGCGCGTACCTCGCCGTGTCCCGGCGCCGCGAGCACCAGGTCGGCCCGGACCCGGCGCAGGCCGAGGCGGGCGAGCCGGGCGACCTGGCGCCAGAGCACGGCGTCGAGCTCGGGGCGCAGGTCGCGCGGGGCCCAGTCGGGTCGGGCCCGGCGGACGTCCTCGTGGTGGATGAAGAACTCCGCGGTGTTCACCGCCGCATCGATCGCCGGCACCGCCGACATGCTCCACCACGGCGGGTTGCGGACGTCGTCGACCAGGTCGGCGTACCGGCGGGCGGCGTGCCGGCCGCGGACCCGGTCCGTCCAGCCGCTCAGCGGCCGGATCATGATCCCTACGGCGGCATCCGGTCGCCGCTCCCGGGTGACGAGGTGTGCGGCCAGGTCGCGCGTCGTCCATCCGGTACACATTGTCGGGGCATCGGGCCCGAGCTCGGTCAGCAGGTCGGCCAGTGCATGGCGCTCCGAGCGGGCCGGTCGCCGCGAATCGGCTTGCGAGGTCACGCCCACCGATCCTACGGCGACGTGCCGTACGCCGGGCCGGGACAGTACACCGAACGGGTCCATCGGTACGGGCACGGTAAGGACCGTGGGGCGGTGTCGTATCGTACCGTGGTGCGCCTGGGGTGAGGGGGAGGTGCCGTGCCCGACGGGACTGTGGCCGTGCTCGGCCGGGGGCTGCGCGTGCTGGGTCAGGCTATCCGCGACGAACCCCGCATTTTCACGATCGCGGTGCTGGGCAGCACGCTGTTCGGGCTCATGACGATCGCGACGGCGTACGTCATCGGCGCGATCGTGGGCCGGGTCATCCTGCCGGAGCTGGAGCGCGGCGAGGCGGTGCCGGACGCGTTGGCTACGGCCGCGGCCGTCATCATCGCGGTCAGCGCCATCAAGGTCGGCGGCATCTTTGCGCGGCGGCTCGGTGCCGGCTTCATGCAGTACCGGCTCCAGGCGACGTACCGCCGCCGGGTCACCCGGCGCTATCTGGAGCTGCCGCTCGCCTGGCACCAGCGGCACGCCACCGGCACGCTGCTGTCCAACGCCAACTCGGACGTCGAGGCGATGTTCTTCCCGATCGCCCCGTTGCCGTTCGCGGTCGGCACCCTGGTGATGCTCGTGGCCGCGGTCGCCTCGCTGTTCGTCGTCGACTGGGTCATCGCGCTCGTCGGCTGCGCGATCTTCCCCGCGCTGTTCGGCCTGAACGTCGTGTACTCGCACCGGATGGCGCCGCGCCAGGCCCGGGCACAGCAGCTGCGCGCCGAGGTGAGCGCCATCGCGCACGAGAGCTTCGACGGCGCGCTGGTGGTCAAGACGATGGGCCGGGAGGGCGCGGAGACGCAGCGGTTCGGCGCGAAGGCGGTCGAGCTGCGGGACGCGCTCGTCCGGGTGGGTCGGGTGCGCGGGTTCTTCGACCCCATGCTGGAGGCCCTGCCGAGCCTCGGCACGCTCGCGGTCCTCGTCGTCGGTGGCTTCCGGCTGCGGGCCGGCGCGATGACCGTCGCCGACGTGGTGGGCGTGGCGTTCCTGTTCACCGTGCTGGCGTTCCCGGTCCGGGCGATCGGCTTCGTGCTCGGCGAGCTGCCGCGCAGCGTCGCCGGGTGGGATCGCGTCCGGCGCGTACTGACCGCGACCGGCGAGATGACGTACGGCACGCGGACGCTGGCGAGCGATGGCCCGGCGGCGCTGCGGTTCGCCGACGTGACATTCGGCCACGACGGCGAACCGGTCCTCCGCGAGGTGTCGTTCCAGGTACCACCGGGGCGGACCGTCGCGCTCGTCGGGCCGACCGGCTCGGGCAAGTCCACGATCGCGGCGCTCGCGGCGCGGCTGGTCGACCCGGGATCCGGCGCGGTACGCCTCGACGGCGTCGACGTCACCGACCTGTCCGCCGCCGCGCTGGCCGCGACGGTGGCGCTCGTACCCCAGATTCCGTTCGTCTTCGACGACACCGTGCGCGGCAACGTGTCGCTGGACCGGGACGGCGTCTCCGACGAGGACGTGTGGCGCGCGCTGTGCTTGGCCCAGGCCGACGGCTTCGTCACCCGGCTCGCCGACGAGATCGACACGACCGTCGGCGAGCGCGGCGCCTCGCTCTCCGGCGGGCAGCGGCAGCGCCTCACCCTCGCCCGGGCGCTCGTCGGCCGGCCGCGGCTGCTGGTGCTGGACGACGCGACCAGCGCGGTCGACCCGCGGGTGGAGTCCGCGATCCTGTCCGGGCTGCGCTCGGCCGCCGACCGCGCGTCGATCCTGGTGGTGGCGTACCGGCGCGCGACGATCGCGCTGGCCGACGAGGTCGTGTACCTGGAGCACGGTCGGGTGGTTGCCCGGGGACCGCACCGGCACCTGCTGGAGACGTTCCCCGGGTACGCCAACCTGGTCACGGCGTACGAGCAGGCCGAGGCCGAACGCGAGCGGGAGCGGGCGTACGACGAGGTGGCCGTCGGATGACCACTGTGGACACGGCGGAGAACCGGGAGTCGACCTGGCGGACGCTGCGGCGGGGGCTGGCCCTGTCGCCGGAGCTGCGGACGGGCCTAGCCGGCACGCTCGGGCTCGCGGTCGGCGCGATGGCCGGCCGGGTGGCCATCCCGGTCGCCATCCAGCAGGGGATCGACCACGGGCTGCGCGCCGGCCCGGACATGGGCGTGGTCGGTACCGTCGTCGGCGCGACGATCGCGGTGCTCACGGCCACGACGCTCTGCGCGTACCTGATGATGCGCCGGCTGTTCACGGTCGGCGAGACGGCGCTGGCCGGCCTCCGGACGCGCGCGTTCCGGCACGTGCACGACCTGTCGATGCTGCACCAGCAGGCGGAGCGGCGCGGCTCGCTGGTCTCCCGGGTGACATCCGATGTGGACGCCATCACCCAGTTCATCCAGTGGGGTGGCGTGGTCCTGCTCATCTCCATCGGACAGTTGCTCGTCACCTCGGTCGTGATGGCGGTCTACTCCTGGCAGCTCACGCTCGTCGTCTACGCCGCGTTCCTGCCGCTGGTGCTCGTCGTGCGGTCCTTCCAGCGCCGGCTGGCCGAGGGCTCCGGCGACGTGCGCCGGCGCATCGGCACCATGCTCGCCGCGATCGGCGAGAGCGTGGTCGGGGCCGCGGTCATCCGGGCGTTCGGGGTGTCGCGGCGTACCTCGGCCCGGCTGGACCGGTCGATCGACGCGTACCGGCTGGCCCAGCAGCGAGCCCTGCGGATCAGCGTGACGAGCTTCTCGGCCGGCGAGCTCGCGGCCGGGCTCGCGACCGCATCGGTGGTCGTCGTCGGCGTACTCCTCGGCGCGGGCGGCGGCCTGTCGGTCGGCCAGCTCACCGCGTTCCTGTTTCTCGTCACGCTGTTCGTCCAGCCGGTACAGGTCGCCACCGAGGTCATCAACGAGGGGCAGAACGCGATCGCGGGCTGGCGCCGGGTGCTCGACGTACTGGCGATCGAGCCGGACGTGGCGGACCCCGGTGAGCACGGCGTCGAGTTGCCGGTCGGCCCGATCGACGTACGCTTCGCCGGCGTCTCGTTCCACTACCCGGGCGGGCCGACCGTACTGGCCGACGTACGGCTGGACATCCCGGCCAAGACCCGGGTCGCGGTGGTCGGCGAGACCGGCAGCGGTAAGACGACGTTCGCCAAGCTGCTGACCCGGCTGATGGATCCGACGATCGGTCGGGTCCTGCTGTCCGGCGTACCGCTGCCGGCCGTACGGTTCGCGTCGCTGCGCCGCCGCGTCGTCATGGTGCCACAGGACGGCTTCCTGTTCGATGCGTCGATCGCCGAGAACGTACGGTTCGGCCGGCCCGGACTGTCCGATGAGGACCTGGGCCTCGCGCTCGCCGAGCTGGGCCTCGCCGACTGGGTGGACGGCCTGCCGGGCGGGCTCGGCACCCCGGTCGGCGAGCGCGGGGAGGCCCTGTCGGTCGGCGAGCGCCAGCTCGTGGCCCTCGCCCGGGCGTACGTGGCCGACCCCGACCTACTCGTCCTGGACGAGGCGACCAGCGCCGTCGACCCGGCCACCGAGGTGCGGCTGCAGCGCGCGCTGGACGCGGTGACCCGCGGCCGTACGACCGTGGCCATCGCGCACCGGCTCTCGACCGCGCAGGGCGCCGACGAGGTGATCGTCGTCGATGAGGGCCGGATCGTGCAGCGGGGACCGCACGAGGAGCTCGTCCGCGACCCGTCCTCGGTCTACGGCAAGCTGTACGCGTCCTGGCTCGAGCAGACCCGCAGCTGACTATCGGTGGTGCCGGCAGGTACGCCGGGCGGACCGGCGACCGTGACGCGGGCGTAGACCGCCAGCCGGGCGCGGTACGGACGCTCGCGCGCGCGGTCCTGGTCCGGCAGCGCGCGCAGGGCGGCGATGGCCGGGTCGGCCACGGCGTGGTAGGCGGCGTCGTCGAGGTCCCAGAGGAAGGACCAGATCCGGTTCTCGACGTGCCGGATCAGGTCGGCCGGGGACTCGTACCACGGCATCGGGGTCGTGATGGTGTCCTCGACGAGCGTGAGACCCGCCGCCCGGGCCGCGTCGTCGACCGCCGCCGTGCTGTCCGGGCGGGCGTCGCGCAGTTCGCTGAGCGAGGCCGTGGCGGTCGCCAGGTCGTCCCGGTTGCCCGGCCGGTTCACCGGTGGGCCGTGCACGGCGAGCACCCGGCCGCCGGCGCGGAGGACCCGGGCCGCCTCGGCCATGGCTGCCGGTACGTCGCGGATCGCGTGCAGTGCCGCGACGAAGACCACGGCCGACACCGCATCCGTACGCACCGGCAGCGCGCGGGCGTCGGCCAGCGCCACCCGGCCGGGGATCCGCTCCGCGGCCACGGCGAGCATCGCGGGCGACAGGTCGATTCCGTACACGTCGTGCCCGGCCTCGCGCAGTGCGGTCACGACAAGGCCCGTGCCGACGCCGACCTCGAGGACGGGGCCGGGACCCAGCAACGGGCTCAGATCGGCGGCGGCCAGCCGGCCACGTGCCGGGCCGCCGCGGGTCTCGTCGTACTGCCCGGCGACCCGGTCGAACCGGATGGACTCGCTCATAACGACCGACCCTAGCGGGAAGAGTCGCCGCTCAGGTCGCCGGTCAGATAACGCTGTACGGTCGGGGCGATCGCGGCCGCAACCACGCCGGCCGGCGCGCTGGCCAACGGTTCCACCTTGATGATGTAGCGCACCATCGCGAGCCCAACCATCTGGGACGCGACCAGGCTGGCGCGCAGCGCCCGCTCGGCCGGATCGACGTCGAGCTGGCCGATGAGCCGGCGGAGGATCTGGGTGACCAGGAACTCGCGCAACAATCTGAGCGACCAGTCGTTGCTCATCGCCGACCGGAGCAGCGCCGTGGCGGCCGCGCTGACCGGCGAGTCCCAGACCCGGAGGAACACCCGCAGCAGCCGGATCCCGAGCTCCGCGGTATCGCCGGCCAGCACCTCCGGTACGAACTCGCGCGGATCGATGGGCACCTGCACGGTCTCCAGGAAGAGCTGCTCCTTCGTACCGAAGTAGTGGTGGACCAGCGCCGGGTCGACCCCGGCGCCGGTCGCGATCGCGCGGATCGACGTACCGTCGAAGCCCCGCTCGGCGAAGGCCTCCCGGGCGGCGGCCAGGATCGCCGCGCGGGTGTCCGGCTTGCCCGGCCGGCGCCCGGTCTTGCGGGCCACCGTCAGCCGGACCGCCGGCGCAGCGTCGCCGCGGCGAGGACCAGGGCCACCAGTACGCAGCCGGCCACGACGGCGACGTCGCGCCACATCGCACCGGTCGGATCGCGGTGTGCACCGACCTCCTGCAGGGCCTCCACCGCGTAGGTCATCGGCAGCACGTCACTGATCGCCTGGAGCCAGCCGGCCATCGCGTCCCGCGCGACGAACAGCCCGCACAGCAGGATCTGCGGGAACACCACCACCGGCATGAACTGCACCGCCTGGAACTCGGTACGGGCGAACGCGCTGCAGAACAGCCCGAGCGCGACGCCGAGTACCGCGTTGGCGATCGCGATCATGATCACCAGCCCGGTGCTGCCCGCGGTGGTCAGGTCGAACAGCCAGTACGCCGCCGCGGCCGCGACCGCCGCCTGGATCGCCGCCATCAGCCCGAACGCGATGCCGTACCCGAACAGCAGGTCGAGCTTGCCGAGTGGGGTGGTGAGCAGGCGCTCGAGCGTACCGGTCGTCCGCTCCCGCAGCATCGCGATGCTGGTGATGAGGAACATGATCACGAATGGGAAGATACCCAGCATGATCAGGCCGATCCGGTCGAATGTGGACGGTATCCCGGGCGGGGGAGTGTCGCCCTGGAACATGAAGTACAGCACGGTCAGTAGCAGGACCGGTACGGCCAGCATCAGCGCCAGCGTGCGCCGGTCGTGCCGCAGCTGATGGACGATCCGCCCGGTCGTACTGAGCAGGATGCGCGGGGACATCATCGACCTCCGTCCGCGGTCGTTGCGGTACGGTCCTGCGCCCGGATCAGCCGCAGGAACGCCTCGTCCAGGTCCTGGACACCGGCGGCCGCCCGGATGCCGTCGGGGGTGTCCTCGGCGATCAGCCGGCCCTCGCGGATCAGCAGGAGCTGACCGCAGCGCCCGGCCTCATCCATTACGTGGCTGGACACGAGCAGGGTGCTGCCCTGTGCGGCGAGCGCATTGAACCGTGCCCACAGCTCGTCGCGCAGTACGGGATCCTGCCCGACGGTCGGCTCATCGAGGATGAGCACGTCCGGGTTGCTGACGAGCGCGCAGGCGAGTGAGGCGCGGCTGCGCTGCCCTTCCGACAGCGTGCCGACGAGCTGGCGGGCGGCGTCGCCGAGCCCGACGTCGACGACCGCGCGGTCGGCCTCGACGGCCCCCAGGCCGTAGAGCGAGGCGAAGTATCGCGCGTTCTCCCGGACGGTCAGGTCGGCATAGACGCTCGGCGCCTGGGTGAGGTAGCCGACCCGGCGGCGCAGGCGGGCCGTGCCGGCCGGGTCGCCGAGCACGGTGACGGTGCCCGACTTGACGATCTGCACACCGACGATGGCGCGCATGAGGGTGGTCTTGCCGCTCCCGCTCGGTCCGAGCAGCCCCGTCACGCTCCCGCGCGGGATGAGTGCGCTGATGCCGTGCAGCACCTCCCGCTTGCCGCGGACGACCACGAGGTCGCGGACCTCGATCGCGGTCTCCATGGACATCCCTTCCCAGGTAATTCAACGAGTGAT
>JAEHDK010000645.1 GCA_016880465.1 Micromonosporaceae bacterium | reverse complement strand
GGAACAATGACACTGTTGGGCCTTCGGGTCAGGGCAGAGGTTTCGTCACCAGTGCCGTACCCGAAGGCCCTTCCCGTGTCAGCCCGGCACGCCGATCCACCACATCCGACGATCAACATCAGCCACCAACCCAGCCAAGTCTCTCAACAGGTTCTGAGACATGGAGCTGACCGACGACGACTGACCAAACCTCAGGATTCCCGACAGCATACCGCAGGTCCAGTCCACCACACCGAGGGCCGTGGGCCACGCTCAGCGGTAGCGCACCCGGTACCGCAGATGCATCACGCGGTCGCCCGCTACGACCGAGACCGGCCCGTCCAGTTCGACCGGGGCGTTGGTGAGCGCCCCGAAGAATGGCGTACCTCCGCCGAGGAGAACGGGGACAAGGTCGACCCAGACCTCGTCGAGTAGCCCCGCTTCGAGGCACTGCCGCGCGATAGTGCCACCGTTGACCCCGACGATCTTGTCGCCCGCGATGGCCTTGGCCTGCTCGATCGCGCTCTCGATCCCATCGGTGACGAAGGTGAACGGTGAGCCCTCGCGGGGCCAGCCGGCCGGGATGCTGTGGGTCACCACGACCACCGGCGTCCCCATCGGGTGGTTGCCGCCCCAGGCCTTGGTGGAGTCGAACAGCCGGCGGCCCACGACCAGTACCCCGGTGTTCTCGACGTAAGAGCGGAAGTATTCCGCGCTGGCCGCGGACATCCGCAGCGTGCGATCCGGCTGCGCGGTCGGCACATCGACGTCGCCGTTGCCGTACCACGCGAAGAGGTGCTCGAACCCGGTTTCGCCCGGCCCGGAGATGTAGCCGTCCAGCGACATGCTCGCCCCAGTGTAGACCTTGCCCATCGTGCTGCCCCTGTCTTCGACGTTGGCTTGTCGGTAGTACAACGTCGAGGCCGGGGCGGACTCATCGGTCTTCCCTAAAGGTTTGACAGATCTTATGGGAGCAAAGCACTACCGGGACTAGGTCGCCGGGGACTTCAGGGCCGCCGGCGGGTCCGCCGAGGCGGGGCGAGGTCGACGCGCTCGACGAGCGGGCCGTCGAGGAACACGCCCGCGCAATCGCCATCCCGGCCTCTGGCGGGAGCAGACGCTACCCACCCCGCGTCTTCGTGGGACGGGCGGGCCCTGGTCAACCACATCGTGGACGAGCTGCAGCGTTCGCCGCAATTAACCCGTACCGGCAAGCGCGGGAGAGGTGACGGGGACGTGATCGGCGAGGACTGGTCCGGCGCGTACCGGGCGGCGCCGAGGAGCTGCTGGCGGCGTGGATGGAACCGGGTGCCCTCGACCGCGTACACCGGTTGCCGGGCGGAATGATCCCGGCCACCCGGCGGTCGGCCAGCAGGTCACCGAGTTGGTGATCCACGTGGGACATTGCCAAGGCGACCGGCCAGTCGGCCGACCTCGATCCGGAGCTGGGCCGGACAGCGCTGGCTCGGGTGTGCGACCGGATCGCCGCGTCCGGCGGGCGCCAGCTGTAAAGCGCCAGCTCGGCATGGTCTAGCGTCGACGTCGACATGACGCCGTCGCCCCGGCGGGTTGCCTGCGGCCACGGCACGACCGGACGAAAGAGCTGACCGTGCCCCTTACCCAGGCGACACCCGACCGCACCGAGGAGACGCTGGTCGCAGCCGCGACGGCGGGAGACGAGGCGGCGTTCAACGCGCTGGTCCAGCGGTACCGGCGTGAGCTGCACGTGCACTGTTACCGGATGCTCGGCTCGTATGACGAGGCCGAGGACCTGGTCCAGGATTCGCTGTTGCGGGCGTGGCGGAACCGGGACAGCTTCGACGGCGGCCCGGGATACCGCGCGTGGTTGTACCGGATCGCCACCAACGCCTGCCTCGACGCGTTGCGCAAGAAGAAGCGGCAGCTGACGTCGTTGGGTTCGTTCGCCGAGGTTCCGTGGTTGCAGCCGTACCCCGACCGGCAGCTGGACGAGATCGCACCACCGGAGGCCGAACCGGATGCCGTGGTCGTCGCGCGGGAGACGATCGAGCTGGCGTTCCTCGCCACCATGCAGCTTCTCCCGCTGAAGCAGCGGGCGGTGCTGATCCTGCGCGACGTGCTCGGCTGGTCGGCCGGCGAGGCTGCCGTTCTGCTGGAGACGAGCGTGGCGGCGACCAACAGCGCGCTGCAGCGGGCCCGGGCGACGCTACAGGAGAAGCTGCCGCCACGGCGGGCCGACTGGTCTGCCGCGACGCTGACGGAGCAGGGGCATGCCCTCGCAAAGGACGAGCAGGAACTGCTAGCGCGTTTCATCCAGGCGCATGAGCGAGGCGACATCGAGGCGACCGTCGCGATGGTGCGTGAGGACATCCGCATCACGATGCCGCCGCACCCGTACTGCTTCGATGGGATCGAGGCCCTGCGGACCGGGCTGGAAAGTGCGTTCGGGCCCGACTCGCTGGGCGCCTGGCGGCTCGTGCCGGCGCGGGCGAATCGCCAGCCGGCCGCGGCGAGCTACCTCCGGGCCAAGAACGACAGCGAGTTCCGGGCGTTCAAGATCGATGTGCTGCGGGTCGAGGACGGCGCGATCGCGGAGATCACCACCTTCAACGCCGACCTGTTCCCGGCCTTCGGCCTACCGGTCACGCTCTGACGGATCGGGACCCGAGCATTGCGGGTGCCGATACGCTGACGCCGACGGAACTCCGGCGGGTGTGGTGCAGGCATCGGGCTCCTTCCTCGACGGACTGTCGCCTCAGGAGGTGCGCGGGGAACCGGGTCAAGCTCATATAGTCAGCCCTCATCGACGCTGGTCTTTCTCAACAGCAGGGCCCGGACGTCCTCCGACAGGTCGGCACCGAATTCGGCTCTCGCGCTTGGGCGATCTTGCTTCCTCAGCCGTGTGCGGTGCCTTGCGCGCTCATACCGGCGACCTGTGGGGCTGATGGCGGCTCCCGCGGTCCAGCTCGGCCCCCGGTTCGGTTGGTTGGTTGCGGCGGCGTGGCCCGCCAGCGGGCGCCCATGAGCGCGGCCAGGATGAGCTCGGCCAGGGTCAGTGCGGCGGCGCCCGGCAGGGGGTAGTGCCGGTACGGGGACGCGCCGGCGATAGTCCCGGCTAGCCACAGGCCGGGGACCAGCAGGGTGACGGCCAGCCCCAGAGTTAGGTGCGCGCGGGACGGTCCGAAGTAGACGCCGACGGTGACCACGCCGAGGACACCGGCGGCGAGCACGTGGAAGGCTCCGCGCGGCGTGGCGGCCGGCCACTCGATCATCGCGGCGGCGAGGTGACCCGCTTCCGCGGCCAGCGCGAGCAGCGCCGTCACGTGCCGGCCGGTGAGCCGGGTCGGCCATCTTCGTGGTGGCCGGTACGCTGCGCGCCGTTGGAGTCGGGCGGTGTAGGACCGGCCCGCGGCGCGGGCTCTGCCGCGCCGGTTACTCATACGATCTCCAGGTTGGCCATCATGCCGGCGTCGCCGTGTTCGAGGTTGTGGCAATGGAAGACGTACTTGCCGCGGTGGCCGGTGAAGGTGACCGCCACGCGTACCCCGCCCTCGGGCACGAAGATGGTGTCCTTGACGCCGCCGTCCTGCGGCAGTGGTGGGCCGCCGCCGCGTTGTAGCACCCGGAAGTGGCCGAGGTGTACGTGCACCGGGTGGGTGGGGTCG
>JAEHDK010000644.1 GCA_016880465.1 Micromonosporaceae bacterium | reverse complement strand
CGGCCGGCGCGCCTGAGCCTGCGGGTGGGGCCGAGCCGGCTCCGGGCACCCGGCGGACCGCCGGGTCACTGGCGGCGAGTTTCAGGCCGGGCGTCGCGGAGCCGGCCGGTCGACTCGGCGCGAGATAGACCTGGGTCGCGACGAACAGCAGCCGCAGGTCGGCCCCGGCCGGTACGCCGCCCGGCGCGATGCGCAGGTCGAGGCCGGGGCACCACTGCAGCAACTGGCGCCGCGCCTCGTCCAGCGGCCGGTTCACCGTGTCCGGCGGCTGGTCCGGCGAGACCTTGCCCGCACTGGTGCACGCCGTCAGCCCGGCGGTCAGGAGTACCAGGCCGGCCAGCGCCCAGCTCCGCTTCCCCATGGCGGACAGTGTGGGTCCTTGCCGGACACTGGCATGCAACCAGTCAATGATCCGACGCTCATCGGCTGTCCGCGCCCCGCCGGCCGGGCCGGGTGGCTGTTCCGCGACACCGCCGGCGGGTAGCCCCCGGCCGCCACGACACCGGCGCGGCTACCGCTCCCGGAAGCCTTCCCGGAAGCGGCGGAAGAAGCCGCCCTCGTGCGGCAGCGCCGGTGCCGACGGTGGCGCGGTTCGCCGCTGCGTCGCGATCGGCTGGTCGTAGTCCGTCCGCGCGATCGCGTCGATCACCTGCTGCTCGTCGAAGTCCTCGGAGTTCTCGATCATCGGCACGAACCCGACGAGCACGCCGTCGCGCATCACCTGCGCCTCCAGCCCGGCGGTGCCGTCGGTGTCCCAGATCGCCTCCCGCCCGTCGGACAGGATCACCTGGATGCCGGACTGGGCGTACGCCGGCCGCGCCAGGTGCGCCGGGATCCCGCGTTCGCGCAGCGCGTCGACCACCCGTCTGGCCCGGTTCTCGTCCATGTCGACCAAGGTAGCGCGCGCCGCTGCGCCCCAGCTGGCAGACGGCTGCCGGCCGGCGTGGCCGGCGGGCCGCTAGGGTGGCCGGGATGGACGACGTCGTCGGGGTGCGCTGGGACCCCGACGCGGTCGTGTTCCGGTACCCCGACCCCGAGCACCGCCTCGCCGGGGTGCGGCTCGACCAGCACGCCGGGGTACCGGCCGAGCTGCTCGACTTCGCGTACGACGGCGGCGCGTGGCGGCTGGCCGTCCCCGCGCCGGTGACCTGGCGGCTTGAGTACCGCCTGGAGCTGCGGTACCCCGACGGGAGGACCGAGATCGTCTGTGATCCGGACAACCCGCGCCGGGTCGGCGGCGCCTTCGGCGACCGCTCCGTGGCACAGCGCCCGGACTACGCCGAGCCGGGGTGGCTGTCCCAGCCCGCCGCCGACGGGAACTGGCGGGAGCTCGGCATTCCGGCCGCCTCGCTGGGCGCCGAGGTCTGCGCGCGGATCTGGTCGCCACCGGTACGTACCGGCCGGGTGCTCGTCGCGCACGACGGGCCGGAGTACGACAAGCTCGCCGAACTCGGGCACTACCCGGCCGCGCTCGTCGGCGCCGGCCGGGTGCCGCCGTACCACCTCGCCCTGCTGGCGCCGGGTGCCCGCAACGAGTGGTACTCGGCGAACCCGGCGTACGCCCAGGCGCTCGGCCGGGAGGTGCTGCCGAGGTTGCGGGCCGAGCTCGGCACCCGCGGGCCGGTAGTCGGCATGGGGCCGAGCCTCGGCGGGCTCGCGATGCTGCACGCCCAGCGCCGGTTCCCGCACGCCTTCGCCGGCCTGTTCCTGCAGTCGGGTAGCTTCTTCCGGCCGCGGCTCGACCGGCAGGAGTCGCGCTTTCCCTGGTTCGGCCGGATCGTCCGGTTCACCGGCCGGGTGGTGGGTGCGGCGTCCGCGGCCGGGCCGGTACCCACGGTGTTGACGTGCGGGCTGGTCGAGGAGAACCTCAGCAACAACCGCGAGATGGCGTACGCGCTGCGCCGCCAGGGGTACCCGGTGACGCTCGTCGAGGTGCCCGACGCGCACAACTTCACCGGGTGGCGGGACGCGCTCGACCCGCACCTGACCGACCTGCTCTGCCGGATCTGGGGGTGACCATGCGAGAGCAGCGCGCCGAGCTGCACTCACCGGCGATCGGTGCGACCGGCACGGTGCTGTGCTACGGCCACTACGGGCGGCCGGTTCTCGTGTTCCCGTCGGAGGCCGGGCGAGCGAGCGACTTCGCCGGCAACGGGATGGTCGGCGCGGTCGCCGGGCTGATCGACGCCGGCCGGGTCAAGCTGTACTGCGTCGACTCGTACGACGCGTCCTCGTGGGCGGCCCACGACCTGCCCACCGAGGAGCGGGCCAGGCGGCACGGCGCGTACGAGACGTGGATCGTCGACCAGGTCGTACCCCACATCGGTGCGGACAGTGGCGGCGCGGGCGACATCGCCGTGACGGGCTGCTCGATGGGCGCGTACCACGCGCTCAACTTCGCCCTCAAGCGGGCCGACCTGTTCCCGCTCGCGCTGTGCTTCTCGGGCAGCTACGACCCGGCACGCTGGCGCGGTTGGGGCGAGCGGGGCGATGCCACCTACTTCAACAGCCCGGTCGACTACGTCGCGAACCTGCACGGCGACCACCTCGACTGGCTGCGCTCGCGGCTGTCCGTACTGCTCGTCTGCGGCCAGGGCCAGTGGGAGGACACCACCGGCGCGCTCGACTCCACCCGGCGGATGGCCGAGCTGCTGGCCGCCAAGCAGATCCGGTACGAGCTGGACCTGTGGGGTCGCGACGTACCGCACGACTGGCCGTCGTGGCGGTTCCAGTTCGCGCACCACCTGCCCCGCTTCTGCTGACGCCCACCCGGGAGGGCTCATGTCCACTGTGGAACACCACATCGGGATGCTGCTGGGTACGGAGGACGACTGGCCGCGCGCGTACGAGACGCTGCTGCGCCGGCTGGGTCCGGTGACCGACGGCGCCGCGACCCACGAGCTGGACCTGAGCCGGGTGACGATCGAGCCCTTCGACCTGCGCGCCAAGCCGCGGTACGCGCTGGTCATAGACCGGCTCGCGTACTGGTACTACCACCCGCGCGAGTGGCTGAAGAAGGTCGCGCTGATGGACGACGTGTACCTGCTCAACAGCCCGTTCACGTTCCAGTCGATGGAGAAGCACGCGGCCTACTGCGCGATGATGCGGCTCGGCCTCAAGGTGCCGCGGACCGTGCTCGTGCCGTACAAGCACCCGGTCGACAACGCCCGGTACGCGTACACCGCGCAGCGGTACAACCGGCCCTTCGACCTGGACGCGGTCGCTGGTAGCCTCGGCTACCCGTTGTTCATGAAGCCGTACGACGGCGGCGCCTGGGTGGGCGTGTCCAAGATCCACAACAGTGCCGAGCTGCACGCCGCCTACGACGCGTCCGGCGAGCGGCTGATGCACCTGCAGCAGGCGGTCGAGCACTACGACGTGTTCACCCGCTCGCTGTCGATCGGCGCGGAGACCCTCGTCATGAAGTTCCGCCCGGAGCTGCCGATGCACGACCGGTACGCGGTCGAGCACGGTTTCCTCGACGCGCCGACCGGTGCCGAGGTCGTCACGATCTCCAAGCTCGTCAACGCGTTCTTCCGCTGGGAGTTCAACTCCTGCGAGTCACTGGTACGCGGCACCGAGGTGTACCCGATCGACTACGCCAACGCGTGCCCCGATGTGGCGCTCACCTCGCTGCACTACTACTTCCCCTGGGCGATGGCGGCGCTGCTGCGCTGGACGGTGTTCTGTACGGTGACCGGCCGCCAGTTCCGCCCCGACCTCGACACCTCGCGGTACTTCGCGATCGCCGACCGTGCCGATCTGTCCTATGCGGACAAGCTCGTGGAGTACCGCCGGCTGGCCGACGCGTACTTCGACACCGACCGGTACGCCGACTTCTGCGCGGCCCGGCTGCCCCAGGTCGACGAGATGGTGCACGAGTGGGTGTGCTCGGCCGACTTCGACGCGCTGCTCGTCGACACCGTACGCGCCACGTACCCGGCACACGAGCACGACCGCTTCCTCGCCCATTTCCGCGGGCTGCTCGGCGCCTGGGTCGACGACCACCGGCCGGCCACGCCCTGAGGCTTGGTCCGGCCGGTGCGGTCCCGCGGCTACCGCGTACCGACCGGACTAGGGCAGCTCGATCGTCTCGGCGCGGGCGATCTCGGCGAACGCGGCCGACAGGTAGCCGGCCAGCGGTGCGTCCGCCGCGCCGAGCAGGTCCGCGAGCAACAGCGGGGCCTGCCGGGCCGCGTCGACCGGGCGGGTGTCCTCGGCGTCCGGGTGTACGCCGAGGGCGCCGCTGAGCAGGATGAGCAGCGCCTGGGGGTCGGCCCGCGGCTGGGTCCGCGCACACCGGACAAGCACCGCATGCACATCGTCACCGGACAGGCCGTCCGGGTGCAGGTCCTCCAGCAGGGCCCGTACGACGGCCCCCAGCACCAGGCCCACCTGCTGCGGGTCGAGCGCGGCGAGCTGGGTCGTCGCCTCCTCGTACCCGGCCGGGTCGGCCGAGCGCGCGGCCTCGACCGCCGCGGCGGCGCTGACCGCGATCGCCCGGGCCGGCACCGGCAGGTGTGCCCACGACATGGTTGGCAGGATCCCACGCCGGCGCCGGGCGCATGATCCCCGGGCCGGCGGGCCGGCAGCCGCCGGCCACCGGACCGCGG
>JAEHDK010000643.1 GCA_016880465.1 Micromonosporaceae bacterium | reverse complement strand
GGGCACACCCGCTGGGCCACCCACGGTGGACCGACCGACCGCAACGCCCACCCGCACCTATCCACCGACGGCCGGGTCGCGGTGATCCACAACGGGATCATCGAGAACTTCGCGAAGCTCCGCGCCGAGCTCGAGGGAACCGGCATCGAGTTCGCGAGCGACACCGACACCGAGTGCGTGGCGCACCTGCTCAGCGTGGAGCTCGCCGGGCTGGAGCCGGGGCCGGACGCGCTCGTCGCGGCCATGCGCCGGGTGTGCCAGCGGCTGGAGGGGGCCTTCACGCTGCTCGCCGTCGACGTGGCCGCGCCGGGCGCGGTGGTCGGCGCGCGGCGTAACTCGCCCTTGGTGGTCGGCCGCGGATCGGGCGAGAACTACCTCGCGAGCGACGTCTCGGCGTTCATCGAGCACACGCGGCAGGCCGTCGAGCTGGGCCAGGACCAGGTCGTCCAGATCACCGCCGAGGCCATCGAGGTCACTGACTTCGCGGGCAACCCCGCGACCGGCAAGGACTACCACATCGACTGGGACGCATCCGCCGCCGAGAAGGGCGGCTACGACTACTTCATGCTCAAGGAGATCGCCGAGCAGCCGCAGGCCGTGGCCGACACGCTCCGCGGCCGGCTCACCAACGCCGGCGAGATGCTCGACGAGGTACGCCTCAGCGAGCAGGATCTCCGCGACGTGGACAAGATCTTCATCGTCGCGTGCGGTACGGCGTACCACGCCGGGTTGGTCGCGAAGTACGCCATCGAGCACTGGACCCGGATCCCGTGCGAGGTGGAGCTCGCCAGCGAGTTCCGGTACCGCGATCCGGTGCTCGACCGGTCGACGCTGGTCGTCGCGATCTCCCAGTCCGGCGAGACGATGGACACGCTGATGGCGCTGCGGCACGCGAAGGAACAGAAGGCCCGGGTCCTGGCGATCTGCAACACCAACGGCTCCACGATCCCGCGCGAGTCGGACGCGGTGCTCTACACGCACGCCGGGCCGGAGATCGCGGTCGCCTCGACGAAGGCCTTCCTCACCCAGCTCGTCGCCTGCTACCTGGTCGGACTGCACCTGGCCCAGGTGCGGGGCATCAAGTACGCCGACGAGGTGGGCGCGGTCGTCGCCCAGCTCCAGCAGATGCCGTCCAAGGTGGCCGACGTACTGACCACAATGGAGCCGGTACGGGCGCTGGCGCGGCAGCTCGCCAATGCCCGGTCGGTGCTGTTCATCGGCCGGCACGTGGGCTACCCGGTGGCCCTGGAGGGCGCGCTGAAGCTCAAGGAGCTCGCGTACATGCACGCCGAGGGGTTCGCCGCGGGCGAGCTCAAGCACGGTCCGATCGCCCTCGTCGACGCCGGTACGCCCGTGGTCTGCGTCGTACCCTCGCCGCTCGGCCGGGGCGTGCTGCACGACAAGATCGTCTCGAACATCCAGGAGGTACGCGCCCGGGGCGCCCGTACGATCGTGATCGCCGAGGACGGCGACGCGGCCGTGCTGCCGTACGCCGACCACCTCGTGTACGTGCCGCGCACGCCCACCCTGCTCGCCCCGCTGGTGACCACGGTGCCGTTGCAGGTGCTCGCCTGCGAGATCGCCGCCGCCCGCGGGCACGACGTCGACCAGCCGCGCAACCTGGCCAAGTCCGTGACCGTCGAGTAGCCGCCGTGCTGCACAGCGCGCTCGCGTTCGCGGTGTTCGCCGCCGTCATCACGGTCACGCCCGGACTCGACACGATGCTGGTGCTGCGGACGGCCGCGGTGGACGGCCGGCGTACCGCCGCTGCTCGCCTCGACCGCGCTCGGCGCGGTGCACGTGGCGGAGGGGCTGCTCTGGTTCGCGGCGCTGATCGCGCTCGGGCCGCATGGCGCGGCTCCTCGCCCGGCCGGCCGTGCAGCGCCGGCTCGACCAGTTGACCGCACTGGTCTTCATCGGCCTGGGCGTACGGCTGGCGGCGATCCGGCAGTGACGCCCGTACCCCGGCGCCTAAGGTGGGTGTGGTGATCGTGGCGGTGGGAATCGACGTCGTGCTGGTCGACCGGTTCACCCGGGCGCTCGGTCGCACCCCGCTGCTCACCGAGCGGCTGTTCACCGAGTCGGAGCGGTTCACGCCGTCCGGGAAGCTACAAGTACG
>JAEHDK010000642.1 GCA_016880465.1 Micromonosporaceae bacterium | reverse complement strand
CGGGCTCTGGTGCCCATGGCCCCGAGTGCGGCGCCGACAACCCCGAGGGGAAGTGCCGTCACCGGCACCGCGATGAAAATCCAGAAGATGGCGTCGTGGAGGTTGTCGCCGCCGCTGTGTCCGTCCAAGAGTGATGTTTGGTGGGCGTGGTACCAGCGCAAGGCCTCCACCATGTAGAGGGCGCAGGTCAGCAGGCCGGTGAGCACCACGGCCCACATCGCGGCCTGGAATCCGCCCGAGAACGAGCGGTCGATCGCGGCGACCAACGCTGACGCGGCAAAGACGGCCACGCCCGGGATGAGCACATAGGACAGGATGCCCTCGCCGTTGGTCTCGTTGAGGCGCGCGGCCTGGACGATCCCGACGCCGAGTGCCAGCGCCACTCCGAGGCCGACCCAGCGGGCGAGCTTGCTCGTGGTCAGCGCCCGTGGCGGAGCGAGCGTGAGCCACAGGCAGCCGGCCAGCACGACGGCCAGCGTGATGGCGTAGACGGAGCCCAGGGTGGCCGACGCGTCGGTCCCCAGGTTATAGCCGGTGACGGCGACGCATGCGGCCACGCCGGTTAGTCCGGCGAGCGTGATGAGCGGGCCTTGCGCTGGCCGGTGCAGTCGCCGGAAACGCTTTGCGGCGACGGTGGCCAACGCACCGACGAGCACGACAAATGTGACCGCGAAGACCCGCATCGCGGGCAGCGCGTAGCCGACCGCGAGCCCGGTGACGACCATCGCCGCGGCGGCCAGGGCAGCGACCGTGAACACGGGGACCTGGTGGCCGCGCGGCGGGAACACCGCAGCGCGGGCGCAGCCGGCCGCGAACCGCCAGCGCGCGCGGCGATCTGGTACCTGGGCCAGTTCGGCGGTCATCGCCACGCCCCAGTCGCGGCGTTCGGCGGGCAGCGTCGCCACGGCAGTGGCCAGCAGCCGCGCCGGAGCATCCATTCCGGGCAGATGGGCACCGGTACGTTCGGACAGACGGGCACCGGTGCGCACCCACCAGGTGCGCCAGAGGATCCCCGCAGCGAGCGCCCACGGCATGGCCAACACCGCCATGGTCACCCCGTACCCGACCAGGTGCTCCTCCGGCGTCGGCGGGCTGGACGCGATCAGCAACAGCAGGAACACCGCGCCGACAACGCCGGCGAAGGCCAGGGTCGCACCCCAACGCCCTTCCCGGTTCATACGCCCTCCCACCGGATTCGCAACGTGGCCGGGCCGGTGACCGGGATCCTCGCCTGCGCGGCGAGGTCGGTGGCCAGCGCCTGGCCGGGACCGGTCAGCCGGTACAGGTGCCGCGGCGGCCGGCCGGCCGGCACATCGGATTCCCAGGCGGTCTCCAGAAGGCCGCGGTCAGCCAGCCGGATCAGGATCGGGTACATCGACCCGGCCTGGACATCGAGCATGCGGCACAGCTCGTAGCCGTACCGCCACGTGGTCGGGCATTCGGCCAACGCCAGCACCACCGCGATGGTCTGCGCCGACGGGCGTCGCGTACGGGCCATGGGAGAACTCTATATAGCAAGACTTAAGCTGTAAAGGGGCTGACGGTCGAGCATCCCCCAGATGGTTCCGGCAAAGCAGTTCGGCTGCCGCCCGGATCGCCCGCCGCGCCCGCGGCATCGTCCTACACCTGCCCGAACGCTGCCCTGGCGGCACGCCTGGCACAGCCTGTTCACCGCCGCCCACGCCCCACCCACATGACCGTCCACAAGCGACATGCCGGCCGGTCGACGCGACCAACCCTTGCAGACTTCGAGTGCGAAGGACGGCCACCGCGCCGCTCGCGGCCACAGTGGGCGCACCCAACCCCTGTCCCTGATACGTCTTTGTCGCCGCCTTCCGGGCCGGGCTGGTCGAGTAGCCGCTGGCGGGCCGGTACTGCCAGATGGTTCGGGTCCGGCTGGTGGGTCGGAGAGGAGTACGCGGCGCGTGACAGGCCCTCGCATGACTGGCCAGCTCCACCTCGAGGGACCGGCCAGGCGCGGCCGCGGCCCGAGCCTCGGTCAGCACCGCCCGCAACCGGGAGGCACACACCCGCACGGCGTGCACGGCCGCCCGCGGCGGCGACTCCTGGTCGCGTGAGCCGCCTCCTGCTTCGACCTCCGCTGGTGTCGTTGCCTCGGGTGTGCTAAAGGTTATACCATTTGCCAACCTCGGCCACCCCGAACGGGAAGTATCCGAGCGGTGTGGGCGCCCCGCTGGAGCGGGGGACCCATTACCAACCGATAACCGGAGGACTCATGGGCAAGAGCGGCCGCGTGTTTGTACGCGGGTTGACATCGCAAACGTACGGCCTCGGCGAGTTCCGGCGCCGTCAACTGGCGGTCGATCGCGTGCGCGACGACACCATCGTCGTCGACGACGCGAAGGTCGGGCACTCCGGCGACAGCGAGAAGAGCCGTACCTGGTGGCGGATCGGCCCGGGTGATGAGGACTTCCTCACCCAGACGATCCAGGTGCACTTCGTCGAGTTGCCGCCCGAGTCGTCGAACCACGGGCACGGCCACCAGAACGAGGCAGCCTTTTACATCCTCGAAGGCCGTGGGTACGAGATCCACGACGACCAGCGCTACGACTGGAACAAGGACGACCTGGTCTTCGTACACACCGACTCGGTGCACCGCCATTTCAACCCGTACCCCGAACGCGCGGTCGCGCTCGTCGTCAAGGCGAAGTGCACCTGGATGTTCATGGGGCTCGTCCAGCAGGGACGCTCGGGCCCGGTCACGGACGAGGAACGGTTCGGGCCCCGCGAAGACTGGTCGCGCATCTGGACGCCGGGCGTGACCGAGCGGAAGAAGGTGATCTCTGGATCGGACACCACCTGGGAGGACACGCCGCTGGGCAGGGTCCGGGTCATGTCCTCGCGGCAGCGCACCGATGCGCGCATCTTCAGCGTGGACGCCTTCGAGCTCGACATACCCGCGGGCGGCCACAGCGGCAGGTACTGGAAGATGGCCGACGAGGTGTACTACGTACTCGATGGCGAGGGCTACGCCCTGCAATGGGAGGTCGAGGCGGAGATCGCCGAGAAGTACTACGCCCGCATCGCGCAGGAACCCAAGCGGTACGAGATCAAGCAAGGCGACACTCTGTACGTCCCGCAGAACCACGTGTGCCAGCTCTTCGCGTCGGACGGTACGCCGCTGCGCCTGTTCAGCGCGCAGAACCGGGTCTTCAAGCACCTCGGGTACGACACGGTCCACTACTTCGAGCCGGCCTCGACGCGGACCGCGGAGTCCGAGCGGCTGACGAACGCCCCGGTCTGACCACGCCCCGTGTGGTCGGTACCCGTCTGCGGCGCCCTCCGCGCGACACGATCGCGTCCGCGGGGGTGCCGCCATCTTCTCCTGCTCGCTCAGTGTCGCGTCCGTCGCGCTGCCGCTGCTGGCGCTGCGTTCCGGCTACTCGGCGGTCGGGGTCGGGGTGCTCACCGCCATCTCGGCGATCGTCCAGATGGATGGCCACCCGGCTGCTGCTCGGCGCCGCCATGCGGCTGGTCGGCGACTGGGTCCTCGTCCTCGCCGCCGGGGCCGTCCTGTGTCTATCGAACGGCGTGGTCGTCGCCTCGACCGCGTTCGTTCCGTTCGTGCTCGCCGAACTGCTGCAGGGCGTCGCGCGGGCCTGCTTTTGGACCGGCAGCCAGACGCATGTCGTACGCGGTGACACACCCGCGGTCGGCGCCCTCGCGACGATCAATTTCGTCTCCAGCCTCGGGCTGCCCGCCGGACCCGTCCTGGCCGGGTTACTGGTGGAGCATTCGCCGAGAACGGCGCTCGGGGTGGGCTCGGCCATCGCCGCGGGGGCGGTCGTGCCGGCGCTGGCGCTCGACCGGCTACCACCGTCCTCCCGCCGGCCGAGCGTTCCCCCGCGCGAATCTGGCGTCGCTCTGGTGTGGACGTGGGGTGCTGGGCCGGCGTGAGCGCGGGCGCGTGGCGCGGTCTGCTCTCCAGCTACGTGCCGGTGGCGCTGGACGCCGCCCGGCAGCCCGCCTCCACCATCGGCGTCCTCGTGTCGGTCGCCAACGGCGCCTCGGTCGTCGGCTCCGCTGTCGTTGCCCGCGCGTGCTATCGGCGCATGGTGCGCGCCTTCGTGTTCGCCACCCTCGCCACGGGAGTAGCCACCGGCCTGGTGGCCCTGGCCGCCGACGCTCCGTGGGCGGCCGCCGCGCTGCTCGCCGTGTCCGGACTTGGCGCGGGTGCGCTGCAGACCGTCGGCCCCGCTATCGCCGCTGACTCGGTGCATCGCGAGGAGCGTGGCGAGGCGATCGCGGCGGCTGGGACGTTCCGGGCGGCCGCGTTGTTCGCCGCACCGGCCTGCCCCTGATGGCCGCGGGCTACACCGCCTACCGGCTCGCCGGCGGGTACCGGCTGCCCAGGGCGGGCGGGTCCGCCGGAATGTCGCAGGGCATGCCGGAGCGCTTCGTCGAGGACGGCCCCTACCGCTGGACGCGTAACCCCATGTACGGCGGGCACCTGCTGTTCCTGACCGGACTCGCGCTCTCGTCCCGGTCCCCGCTCGCCGCCGGTCTGTTGGGCTGGCACCTGAGGTGGCCCTTGTGTGCGCCAGATCCACCTGACAGAGTACGTATAATGGTCAGTCCAATGGAGGTATGTTCGTGACGACCCGGACGACGACAGGCGTCAGCCACTACCAGGTCCAGAAGACCCGGCGCGCCAAGTTCCTCGAAGACTGGCGGCACAACCACCGGGACATCGTCGGCACCGACGACGTGGCGCTGCACCGCTCCGAACGCGGCAGTCGGGTCGGTGTCTACGTCGGCGCGGACGGCGACCGACCCACCCGGACGATGGACGCCCTGGCCCACGAGTTCGACCCCGGAACGACCACCACGGTGCACCGCCACTCCTGGGACGCGATGGTGTTCGTCGTGGCGGGCTGGGGCTGGACCGAGATCGACGGTGTGCGCATCGAGTGGGGCCCGGGCGACTCGCTGCACCTGCCCGCCTGGTCCTGGCACCGGTCCGGCAACGACGGCACCGAGACCGCCCGCTACCTGAGCTTCTCCAGCGAGCCGATGCTCGACACGATGGGCATGGCCATGGTGGAGGACGCCGGCCATACCCCCCTCGCCGAACTGCCCGGACGACCCGCCTTCACCTCGCACCTGGCAGGGGACGACCCGTACGCGCGCCGGGTGCGCCGGCTCGGCCGCGAACAGCAGTCCCGACGGGCCGGACGGCTGCACACGAGCTGGGACGACCTGGAACTGATCAACACACCGCGGGGAACCCGGACCACCTTCCTGCTCGACCGCGCCATCGGGTACCAGGCGTCCGGCATCACCATGGCGATGTTCGAGATCGGCCCCGGCCGGGGCCAGTCGATGCACCGGCACCCGGGCGAGGCCTGGCTGTACGTCGTCGACGGCTCCGGCCACTCCTACCTGGGTACGCAGCCCGAGGGCGGCACCAACCACCCCTGGAAGAAGGGTGACCTGATCATCGTCGACCACTTCCTGTGGCACCAGCACTTCAACGACGACCCGGAGAAGACGGCGAAGGTGGTACGGATCCACATGTTCGACAGCCTGCTCGAGACGATGCGCGCGCTGTGCGACCCGCTCGTGCTCTTCGAGGAGCCGCCCACCCACATCCGCGACAAGCAGGCCGGCGACCCGACCACCGTCGGGTGGCCGGCGCTCGAACGACCGACCTGGCCCTGACCGGAAGGCACCGATGGCCGACGTACGCCTGCCGCCCGGGATCAAGGGAATTCACGTCCTGCCGGCCGACCACCACGACGGGCCCTGGGATTCGATCATCGTGCCGCCCGGTACGAAGGAACGACTGCTCGGAACGGCGATCCTCGTGCTGCGGCACGGCCGGGCACTGCGGTCGGTATCGGGCCCGCCGCACGGCCTGGTGGTGCTCTCCGGCCCCCCTGGCACCGGCAAGACCACCCTGTGCCAGGGGGTGGCCCAGGCCGCCGCGACCGTGGTCGCCCGGCGGGGAGCGACGACGTTCGTCGAGGTCGACCCGCACGCCTTCCCGAGCGAGATGCTCGGCGAGAGCCAGCGCGGGGTGCGTCGCCTGTTCACCGAGACACTGCCCGAGCTCGCGGCGCGGCGCCCGCACACCGTCGTCCTGGTCGACGAGGTGGAGGCGCTCGCCGTACGCCGGCGCACGGCCTCCTTCGAGACCAACCCGGTGGACGTACACCGGGCCACCGACGCGGTGCTCGCCGGCCTCGACGCGCTGCGGGCGGCGTGCCCGCACGTCCTGCTGCTGACCACGACGAACTTCACCGCGGCCGTCGACGAGGCCTTCCTGTCCCGAGCCGACCTGGTACTCGAGCTCGACCTGCCGGACGAGGAGGTGCTGGCCCGGATCATCGGCTCGTCGCTCACCGAGCTCGCCACGCTCTGGCCTGCGCTGCGGCACCTCGCCGACGACCCGGCGCTGCACGCCAAACTCGCCGGCCGCTGCGCGGGCTTCGACGGCCGGCGCGCCCGTAAGCTGGTCCTGGCATCGGTGGCCAGACACCCCGAACTGGCCGAGGATCCCGCGCGGCTCACGGCGGAGGACCTGCTCGCCGCCGTCGAGGCTGCGGCGGGACTGTCCACAGTGGCGGGCTCGCGGTGACCGCGACCGTCGATACCGGCCTCGGTGCGGCGGGCCGAGCCGTGGAGCGCCCGGGCGGGCCGGCGCAGCAGCGGGGCACCGCCGGCTGGGGCAGCGACGTGGTCGTCGACGTGCTGTACGCGCTCGACACGCCGTATCTGCCGATGAATCCCGGCTCGTCGTTCCGGGGGCTGCACGACTCCGTGGTGAACTACGGCGGTAATCTCGCCCCGCAACTCCTGCTCTGCCTGCACGAGGAGATCGCGGTCGCGGTCGCGCACGGCTGGGCGAAGGCGACCGGACAGCTGGGTGTCGCCGCCGTACACGACCTGGTCGGCCTCATGCACGCGTCGATGGCGGTCTACAACGCGTGGTGCGACCGCACACCCCTGCTGTTGCTCGGCGGGAGCGGACCCGCCGACCCCGCTCGGCGCCGGCCGGTGGACTGGATCCACTCCGCGACGACCCAGGCCCAGCTGGTACGGGACTTCGTGGTCTGGGATGCCGAGCCGATGACGTCGGCCGCATTCGCGGCCGACGTCCTACGCGCACGGCAGCGGGCGCTGTCGGCACCGCGCGGACCGGCGTACGTCTCCCTCGATGCCGGCGTGCAAGAGGAACCGCTCGACCACGCGGTGCCGGTGCCCGACCCAGGGCGGTACGCTCCCGCCCCGGCCTTCGCGCCGGACCCCGCCGAGCTGGACCGGGCGGTGGCGGTGCTCGCCCAGGCCACGCGCCCGGCCGTGGTGGCCGGCCGGATCGCCCTCGACCCCGCCGCCACGGCGCCCCTCGCCGCGTTGGTCGAGCTGCTCGGTGCGGCCTACCACGACGACCGGAACACCTCGGCGCTGCCCACCGGCCACCCGCAGAACTGCACCGGCGACCGGAGCGTCCTCGACGAGGCGGATGTCGTCCTCGCCGTCGATGTCGCCGACCTCGCGGCCCTGCTGCGCCCCGCCGGGCGTGGGCCGCGCGGCGCGGCGCGGGATCCCCGCGTTGCCGGCCCCGTGGTGGTCGACCTGTCGCACGGCGACCTCGGACTGCGGTCCTGGAGCAACGCCTTCGCGCCCGCGGTGCCCCGCGACGTCCAACTGCTCAGCGACCCGCTGCTCGGGCTGCGGCTGCTGCACGACGCCTGCGCCGGGCGGGTGGACCAGACCGCGGCGGCGGCCCGGCGCGAAAAGGTCACCGCCCGCGCCGCCGGGCTGCGGCAGCGGCAGCGCGAGGAGGTTGCAGCCCGCTGGGCGGACCGGCTCATCTCGCCGGCCCGTCTGGTGGGCGAGATGTGGCAGGCGGTACGCGACGTTGAGCACCTGCTCTGCCTGCGCAACACCAGGACCTGGCCCGAGGGGTTGTGGCAGCTGGCTGGGGCCGGTTCCTACCTCGGTCATTCCGGTGGCGGCGGCGTCGGCTACGGGCCCGGAGCCTTCGTCGGTGGCGCACTCGCCGCTCGGGACCGCGGCCAACTCGGCGTGGGGATCATCGGCGACGGAGATCTGCTCATGGCGTCCGGCGCCCTGTGGACCGCCGCCCATTACCGGGTACCGGCGCTGCTCGTCGTGAACGACAACGGTTCGTTCTTCAACGACGAGCCGCATCAGGCCGAGGTGGCGCGCCAACGCGGCCGCACCTTCGAGAACAGCTGGATCGGCATGCGGATCGCGGATCCGGCGATTGGCATCGCCACGCTAGCCCGGTCGTACGGGTGCTGGGCCACCGGACCGGTCGAGGATCCCGACCATCTGGGCCCGGCCATGCGCCGCGCGCTGCTCGCCGCGCAGGAGGGGGCGACGGCGGTCGTCCACGCCCGGGTGGCGCCCCGATGATGAGACCTCCGCCGGTGGCCGGCCGCGACGGCGCGCCCCCAGCGCCCGTGCCGCACCGGCTGATGCACGTCGGCGGGGTGTGGGTCGACGCAGCGACCGGCGGACGCATCGAGGCGGTCGACCCGACCAGTGAGGAGCTCATCGCGACGGTTCCCGACGCCGGCGCCGAGGACGTCGCCGCCGCCGTCGCCGCCGCCCAGTCCGCGGCGGCGGACTGGCGAGACCTGGGCTGGGCCCGGCGCGCCGGGCTGCTGCGGGAGCTTGCCTCCCGGATCGAGGCCGACGCGGAGCGGTTGGCGCGGCTCGACGTCCGCGACGCCGGGCTTCCCCTGGCGGGTATGCGCAGCGATGTCACCGGGGCGGTCGCCGAGATCCTCTACTACGCCGGCATCGCGCCGCAGACCACCGGCAGCACCGCCCCGCCCACCGGCGACACCCTCTCCTACACCCTGCGCGAGCCCTACGGCGTGGTCGCCCGCATCGTACCGTTCAACCATCCGTTCAAGTTCGCCGCAGGCAAGGTGGCGGCACCGCTGGCCGCCGGCAACAGCGTCGTCCTCAAACCGGGCGAGCAGACCTCGCTGTCCGCTCTCGAGCTCGCCCGCATCGCCGCGGACGTGCTACCCCCCGGCGTACTCAACGTGGTCACCGGCCGGGGTACGACCGCCGGTGCCGCCCTCGTCGCCCACCCCGAGGTGCACCGGGTGGCGTTCACCGGGTCGGTCCCCTCTGGGCGCGCCGTGCTGCGCGGCGCCGCCGAGGCCATCAAGCACGTCACCCTCGAGCTCGGCGGCAAGAACCCCATCATCGTCTTCCCCGACGTGGACGTGGTACGCGCGGCGCAGGCGGCGGTGGCGGGCATGAACGTCGCCCGGTGCACCGGCCAGTCCTGTGGGTCGACCTCGCGCCTGTTCGTACACGCAGACATCGCGGACCGTTTCCTGGACGCACTCGTCGCGTGCCTGTCCGCGCTGCGCATCGGCGACCCGATGGACCCGCGTACCGAGGTCGGGCCATTGGCGTTCCGGGCACACCATGAGCGGGTCCTCGGCAACATCGAGACGGCCCGGCAGGAGGGGGCGGCGGTCGTGCACGGCGGCGGCCGTCCCGAGACAGTGGCGCGGGGCTTCTTCGTCGAACCCACCGTGCTGACCAACCTCTCTGACGGCATGACGGCGGTCCGCGAGGAGATCTTCGGGCCGGTGATGTCGGTGCTCACCTGGCGCGACGTCGATGAGGTGGTCCGCCGCGCCAACGCCACGCCGCTCGGCCTGACGGCCAACGTCTGGACCCGGGACCTCACCGCGGCGCACCGCACCGCCGCCGCGCTGGAGGTGGGGTACGTCTACGTCAACGGCAACGGCCGGCGTCCCACGGGCACTCCGTTCGGCGGCTGGAAGAGCAGCGGGCTGGGCAAGGAGAACTCGCTGGAGGCGCTGGTGTCCTACACCCGCGAGAAGACCGTGACGGTGACCCTGTGGTGACCACGGCCCGTGCGGAGGTGCCCTGGTGACCAACTTCGCGCCGTACGACGAGCCGGTCTGGGGATCCGACGTGATGGTCGACGTCCTGCGCCGGCTCGGGCTGAAGTACGCGTCCCTCAACCCCGGCTCGTCGTTCCGCGGGCTGCATGACTCGCTGGTGAACTACGGCGGCGACGACATCACGATGATCGAGTGCCCGCACGAGAAGATCGCCATGGGCGTGGCGCACGGCTACGCCAAGGCGACCGGCGAGCCGATGGCGGTGGTCCTGCACGACCTGGTCGGGCTCCTGCACGCCACCATGGGCGTCTACTACGCCTACATCGACCGGGCGCCGGTGCTCGTCCTCGGCGGCTCCGGCCCGGCCGACCATGCCCGGCGACGCCCGAACATCGACTGGATCCATTCGGCGAACGTGCAGGGCGAAGCTGTGCGTGCGTACACGAAGTGGGACCACGAGCCGCGCTCGCTGGCATCGGTGCCCACGGTCCTTGCGCGCGCCCACCGGATCGCCAAGGAGGAGCCACGCGGCCCGGTCTATGTCGCGCTCGACGCCGGCCTGCAGGAGGACCGGATCGCGGGTCCCGTACCCCTGGACGACCTACCCCGACTGGCCGCGGTGCCTTCGCCGGTAGCGCCGGACCCGGGTGCGCTGCGGTCGCTGGCCGAGCGGCTCTGCGCCGCCCAGCGCCCGGTGATGGTGCTCGGTTACCCGGGGCGCCACCCGGACTCGTTCGATGTCCTCGTCCAGCTCGCCGAGGAGGTCGGCGTCGGCGCGGTCGAGACGCACTGGCGGTTGAACTTCCCGAACCGCCACGAGCTCAACGTCACCGGTTCGACGGCGCTCGAGCGCGCGGACTGCGTCCTCTTCGTCGACGTGAAGGACATGGGCAAGGCGACCCAGCGCCTGGAGTCGACGACCCGGCGGCTCACCTCCCGCCTCGCCGCCGGCGCCACCGTGCTCGACCTCGGCTTCAACGACGTCGGAATCTCCTCGTGGAGCGAGGACTACGCCGAACTCGTACCAACCGACATGCAGGTCACCGGCGACACCGCGGTGGCGCTGCCGCTGCTGCTCGCCGAGTGCCGGCGCATCCTCGGCGGCGAGTCGCCGAAGCGCCGGGCGGAGCGGGAGGACTGGCGCACGGCGCTGCGGGCGACGCATCGCTGCACTGTGGACGGTTGGCGCCGCGCCGCTGCCGAGCTCGCGGACCGGTCACCGGTGTCGACGTCGCGGCTGGCCGCCGAGGTATGGGAGGTCGTCCGCGAGCACGACTGGGTGCTCACCGCCGGGACCGCGGCCGGTTGGGCGCTTCGTACCTGGGACTTCGACCGCCCGTACCGCCACCCGGGTCGCCAGCTCGGCACCGCGACCCAGATCGGCATCTCACTCGGCGTCGCGCTCGCCCACAAGGGCAGCGGGCGGCTTGTGGTGGACCTGCAGCCGGATGGCGATCTGATGTTCGATGTCGGTGCGCTGTGGGTGGCGAGCCGGTACGAGTTGCCGCTGCTCGTGGTGATGTTCAACAACCGCGCCTACTACAACGACTGGGAGCATCAGGAGCGGCTGGCACGGCAGCGCGGCACCCCGATGGAGCGGTCCAGCATCGGGATGGCGATCGACGACCCGGCACCCGACTTCGCCGCGATCGCCCGCGGGTTCGGCTGGTGGGCGGAGGGCCCGGTGACCGACCCGGACCGGGTCCGCGGGGCGGTGCGTACGGCGGCCGACCATGTGCTCGGCACCGGCCGCCCGGCCCTCGTCGATGTGGTGTGCCAGCCGAAGTGAGCGCGCCGGCCGCGGTTGACGCCGGCCGACGTCCCCCGCGTCTGCCGGCGTGACGTGGGCAGGTCAGGTGCTACCGGACGTCGGTTGCCCGGCAGCCACCCCGGTGCTCGACCTCGGCGGGTCGTTGACACCCTCGTCGGCCGGCACCACCCCGGTGTAGGACCGCACCACGTTCTCCCGCCACCAGAACGAGCCCGCCGCGACGATCGGGCCGAATGCGCCCACGGTGAGGGCCACCACCGGCCCCACGACTCCGGCGAAGGCTCCGACGACCACGTCGCCGATCGCGGGACCGCCCCGGGAGGACATCTGGTAGAAGGCGGTGACCCGGCCGCGGATCTCGTCCGGGGTGTCGACCTGAACCGCGGCGTGGCGGATGGTTGTCGCCATGGCGTCGAAGGCGCCGAGCAGCCCGGCGGCGAGGATGGCCAGCACGAACACCGGCGACTGGGCCAGCAGGACGGCGCACACCCCGTACATTGCGATGCACACGAGCAGGACACGACCCTGCCGGCGGCTGCGCTCGACGGTGCGGAAGACGCAGTACGTGGCGAGCAGCGCACCGGCGGACGGGGCGCTCGACAGTGCGCCGTACCCGGTCGCGCCGACGTGCAGGACGTCCACGGCGAGCGCCGGCAGGAGTACCCGGTACGCGCTGAACACCGTTGCGGACAGGTCCAGCACCATGAGGCTGTAGATGAGCGGGCGCCTGGCGATGTACCGAGCCCCGTCGATCATGGAGCCCAGTACGGAGCGACGCTCGGCGGACGGCTGCAGGGTCGGGATCCGCAACATCGCGAGCACCGCCACGAGCAGGCCGTACGATGCCGCGTCGACAACGTACATCAGGCCGGGTCCGGACACCGCAATCAGCACGCCGGCCATCAGGGGCCCGACCAGGATCGCCAGTTCTCGCGAGGGGTTGAGCAGCGCGATGGCCTGCCCGATCTGGCTCCTGGGCACCAGCGCCGGGATCAGCGCCTGCCGCGCAGGCTGGTCGAAGGTCGCCGCGGCGGTGGTGAGTACCACGGAGAGGACGACGTGCCACGCCTGCGCCCGGCCGGTGAGCGTCAGCCCGGCCAGCGCGAGGGCCACGAGCATCGCCACGGCCTGGGCCGCCTGCAGCAGGCGGCGGCGGTCGACCCGGTCAGCCAATGCCCCACCGAGCGGGCTGAGCACCAGCAGCGCGACCGCCTGGGCGGCGCCGACCAGGCCGGTGTAGGCGACCGAGTCCGTGAGCTGGTAGACCTGGTAGAGGTTGGCGGCCACGGTGCCGCGGGTGCCGATCTGCGAGAGGACGACACCCGCCCAGTAGAGGTTGAAGTCGCGGTTGTGCAGGACCTGGGGCAGGCTCATCCGGCCACCTCAGTCAACCGGCACCAGCGCCAGCTTGCTCGGATCCATCCGCAGATAGACACCGGTGCCCTGCTCGATCGATACCGAGGGGTTCCCGCGTGCGCGGATCTCGTGCTTTCCGACGGCGACCACATGGTCGACGGCGTCACCGAGGAAGGCGCGGGTCAACACGGTGCCCGTCCACTCGTTCGGCACCTCGCCCGCCCGGGATGTGGTGCTGACCTCCACCGCCTCGGGCCGGATCGAGACGATGACGTCGGTGCCGGCCGGCATCGACGCCGCCGAGTCGAGCATTAGCCGCCCGTCGGCGGTGTCGACCACGTAGCGCTCGTTCTCCTTTGCCACCACCGTGCCGACGATGAAGTTGGACGTGCCGATGAACTCGGCGACGAACCTGCTGTTGGGGTTCTCGTAGATCTCGCGGGGCCGCCCGAGCTGTATGACGTTGCCGCCTTTCATCACCGCGATCGACGTGCTGAGGACCAGCGCCTCCACCTGATCGTGGGTGACGTACACCGAGGTGATCCCGAGCTCGCGCTGCAGCCTCTTGAGCTCGTAGCGCAGCGACTCCCGAAGTTTGGCGTCCAGGTTGGACAGCGGCTCGTCGAGCAGCAGCAACGGCGGCTCGATCACCAGGGCGCGGGCCAGGGCGAGGCGTTGCTGCTGCCCGCCGGAGAGCTTGGTTGCCAGCCGGTCGGCGAGGTCGGCCAGCTCCATCGTCTCCAGCACGCGCAGCACCCGCTCGCTGATCTCCATCCGGCCCGGTCGCTGCGCGCGCTTGCGTACCTGCAGCGGGAAGGCGACATTGTCGAAGACAGACATGTGCGGCCAGATCGCATAGGACTGGAACACCATCCCCAGTCCCCGCTCGTTCGCGGGTACGTTGACCGTCTTCTTGCCTGGCAGGCCGCCGGTGAACAGCACCCGG
Organism: Micromonosporaceae bacterium; assembly: GCA_016880465.1. Taxonomy (GTDB): domain Bacteria; phylum Actinomycetota; class Actinomycetes; order Mycobacteriales; family Micromonosporaceae; genus EFPC-2. Next base: position 5,840 of record JAEHDK010000642.1, on the reverse strand, counting down.
CCACCGACCTCGATCGTCCCGGAGTCGGGGCGCTCGAGCCCGGCGATCGAACGCAGCGTCGTGGTCTTGCCGCAGCCGGACGGGCCGAGCAGCGTGAACAACGCGCCCTCCGGAACGTTGAAGGTGACGTCGTTGACGGCGAACACCCGACCGTCGGCCTCCGCCCCGGGCGAGCGACGCCGGCGGCGCTCACCGTCGAAGGTCTTGACGAGGTTGTCAACGCGGAGCACTTTGCCCTCCTAATTTCCGCCCGAAGGCTCAGTCTTGCCGCAGCCCGACCTTGGCGCCGAGCTTGTATCCGACGGTGACCAGGACGACGAGGGTGAGCACCATGACGACGCCGAGCGCCGAAAGGACGGTGAACTGACCGTTCTCGTACTGCTCGAAGATGAGAATGGACAAGACCTCGTTGCCGGGGCTGTAGAGCAGGATCGAGCTGGAAAGCTCCCGGAACGAGACGACCAGGATGTAGATCCATCCGGCCAGCAGGCCGGGCGCCAGCAGCGGCAGCAGCACCCGGCGGAACGTCTGCCACCAGCTGGCGCCGCTGACCTGTGCGGACTCCTCAAGCTCGCTGGCTATCTGGTGCATCGACGTGACCGCATATCGCATGCCGTACGGCATGTACCGGGTGCAGTACGCGATCAGCAGTATGAAGATCGTGCCGTAGATCGGGACCGGGCTGCGCAGGTACACGAAGGAGAGGGCGAGGCCGAGCACGAGGCCGGGAATCACCAGGGGTACGAAGGCGAACTGGTCAACCAGCTGGCGGCCGGGTATGCGCGAGCGGACCACGATCCAGGCGGCGATGGCCATGGCGGCCATCACCAGGGTGGCCGTGGCGACGCCAAGGAAGAGCGAGTTCTTCAGTGCGGTCGCCGCCTGGGACAGGTGCACCAGTTGGCGATAGTTCTCCAGGGACATCGACTTGAACGCGGCCACCGACGGCGGTTGGTAGAACCTCAGCAGCGACGTGTAGAGCAGCACGAGCAGCGGCGCCACGACCGTGAGGAAGAAGTACACGACGATCGCCGAGCCCATCACCGGCCGCCACCTGCCGAGTTCCATCGCTCGCGGCCGGAAGCCTTTGCCGGTCACGGTCTGGAAGCTCTTGCCGGACCGCGAGACGATGTTGGAGATCGCCACACCCACCATGGCGATCACCAGCAGTCCCGATGCCAGCGATCCGGCGGCGGCCAGGTCCGGCGGGTAGGTGCGCAGGACGAAGTAGATGCGGCTGGTGAAAACGTAGATGCCGTTCTGCAGCCCGAGCAGCGCCGGGACCTCGAAGCTCTCGAGACTGCGTACCGTCATGATGAGGACCGCGGCGACGATCGCCGGCCGGGTCAGCGGCACGGTGATCTTCCGGAAGACCTGCCACCGGCTGGCGCCGCACATGAGCGCGGACTCCTCAAGCGAGGGATCCATCGAGCGGAACGTCGCAACCATCAGCAGGAACACGATCGGCGAAAGGTGGAGGCCCTCGACCCAGATCATCCCGCGGACGGTGAACACGTCGAAAAGTCCGGGGCCGAAGATGGGCTCGAGCACCTTGTTGATCAGACCGATCTCGGGGCTGGCGAGGAAGATCCATGCAATCGTGTAGAGGATCCCCGGGATGATCAAGGGAATGATCGAGGCCGCAAAGAACAGCGCCTTGAACGGGACGTCCGTGCGGACATTCAGGTACGCCAGCGCCGTGCCGACCACGAGTGACAGCGCCGCCGCACCGATCGCGAACCAGAGCGAGTTGGCGATCAGCTCGCCGACCCGCTCGTCGCCGTACGCCCGGCCGAAGCCGCCCAGGCTAAAACCCTTGGCGTCGAAGAACGTGCCCCAGATCAGGTAGTACAACGGCACCAGCGCGAGGTATCCGATCGCCCCGGCGACGCCGACCGTAATGATCAGCTTCGGAGTTGGCAACCATCGTCGCCACCGCTTGGTCGCCGTCGCGCCGGTGGCCGGCACCGCAGGTGATGCCGTCGTCATTTCCGCACCTCTCCCTGCGCCGGCACCGGCACTCGGTCACGAGTACTGGCGCGCGGGTGCCATCCGTTCCTGGGTCAGCACCGCGCGCCAGTCGCTCACTTGTCAGCGACCTGTTCGCCGCCGGACACCACTTTCTCGTAGCGCTTGCTCCACTCGCCGCCCTGCTCGAGCAGCGCCTTCACGTCGACGGGGATGATCTGTACGCCCTTGAGCGGGTCGTTGCCCTCGACGATGGCCGGGGTGAGTCCCTCCTTGGCCAAGAGCTTCTGCCCCTCCTCGAGCAGCCAGTCGGCGAAGAGCATCGCCGCAGCCGGGTGCTTGGCGGTCTTCATGAGACCGAGACCATTGGGCCGGGCGATGACGGGCTGCACGAACGGCAGGTAGTCGACCGGTGCACCCTTCAGCTTCGCGCGCTCCACGATGTACGAGTAGTTGGACGCGACGACCGAGAACTGGCCGGCCGAGAGCAGTTCACCCTGCACCGTGTGACCCTTGACGATCTTCGCGCCCTTCGCCATGTCGGCAAAAAGCTTGTCGATATCCGCGTCACTCTTGCCCTGCTTCTTCCAGTACCCGTAGAGGGTCAGGTACCAGTCGTAGTCGGCGACCTCCATGGACAGCTTGCCGTCCCACTTCGGGTCGGTCAGCTCCTCCCAGGACTTCGGTTGCTGACCGGCGGGGACGGCCTTGGTGTTCCAGCTCGGCGCGAACAGGTTGAACCGGGTCGCGGTCCACCCGTCAAACCGACCGGCCTCCGGCACCATGTTGCGCCGCTCGCCCTCGTACTTGGCGAGCATGCCTTCCTTGTTGAGCGCGAAGAGTTCGGTCGCATTGGTCTCGACCACGTCGTTGCCGTGGAAGCGGGCGCCCTGCTCCTGCAGGATCCGCTGCAGGACCGTCTCCGAGCCGGCCCGGTACACGTTCACGTCGACTTTGAACGCGTCCATGAACGCTCCGGAAACCACGTCGGCGACATCACTGGTCATCGACGTGTAGAGGTCGAGCGTGCCCTCCTTCTCGGCGAGTTCCACCAGCTTGTCGCGCCGTTGCTTGCCGGACAGGCCGGCGATCTCGGTGTACACCTTCTCCGCGGCCGTTGGTCCACCGCCGGTCGTGTTCTGATTGTTCGCGGTTGGTGAGCCGCCACAGGCGCTGACGGCGAGCGTGAGCGCGATCCCGGCGACGAGCGCGCGGAGCGCGGTTGCGGTCTTCACTTGACCTCCTGCCCGGACCGGATGATTTCGGCGTACAGGTCGTCCCACTTCTTGCCGTTGTCGAGCAGTTCCTGCTCGGGCACGGAGATCACCTGGAGCCCGACCAACGGATCGGCCTTGGTGGGGATGGCACCGATCCGGAACGCCTTCTCGAGGATCTTCTGGCCCGCGGTCAGCTCCCACTCGACGAAGAGCATGGCGGCCGCCGGGTTGGTTGCCGTCTTCACCAGGCCCACGCCGTTGGGGCGTACGACGAGCGGTTGGATCGGCGGGCCGGACGCTGGGTGCCAGGTGACCGGCGCGCCCTTGTTGGCCGCCTTGTCGATGGTGTGGCTGTACGACGAGGCGGTGATCCCGAACTGGCCTGCGGAGAGCAGCTCGCCCTGGGTCGTATGACCCTTGGCGACCTTCGAGTTCGACGCGATCTTCTTGAACATGTCGCGCACCTGGTCCTCGGTCTTTCCGTGGTCCAGGTAGTACTTGTACATCGCGGCGAACCAGTCGACGTCGCCGACCTCCATGGATACCCTGCCGGCCCACCTGGGGTCGGCCAGCTCCTCCAGGGACTTCGGCTCCTCGCCCGCCTTGACCTTGGTGGTGTTCCAGCCGACCACGAAGACGTTGAACCGCGAGGCGGTCCAGCCGTTCGCCTGGCCCTCCTTGCGTACCTTGTCGCGCAGTTCGCCCTGGTACGGATAGAGCAGCCCCTCGGAGTTCATGATGTTCAGTTCGCCGGCGTTCGTGTCGACGAAGTCGTTGCCGAAGTAGTTCGCCTTCTGCTCCTGCAGCATGCGCTGGAGAACCGACTCGGAGTTGCCCCGGTAGACGCTCACGTTGATGTCGTACTCGTCCTCAAAGCCCTTGACCAGGTCGTCCATGTCGGTGTTCGAAGTGTAGATCGAGAGCTTGCCCTCTTTCTCCGCGAGCTCGACGAGGGTCTTGTGACGCCCTTCACCGGTGAGGCCGTTGATGCGGTCGTAGACCGCCTGCGCCTTGGCGGCGGCCTTCTTCGCCGCGTCGTCGGGGGGCTTGCCCGTTACCGGAGGCGGTCGGCGAAGCGCCGCAGGCCGCGAGGAGGAGTGCGCTGGCTATGACGGCCACCGGTCGGAGAATGGTGTGTTGTCTCATCGCTGCTCTCCTGCGAGCTCTGTGGGCGGGCGCAGGCCGGCCCAGCGACGGTGTGGATGTTGTTGCGCGCGCTGACATCTGATAGTTAGACCTCAATCCGAAGTCCGGACGGGCTCCACGACGGAGCTGCCGTGGTGGTGGTGATGCGTGGCATGGCCGCCGTGGACCGTTCCCTGCTCGACGGCGGCGCGCAGTAGCTGCGCACCCTGCTCCGGCGACAACTGGACCGAATGCCGCTCGATGTTGTGCAGCCGCATGGTGCGCAGCAGACCCGTGTCCTGGATCGCGAGGTACCGCGAGGTGTCACTCTCGTCCAGGTTGAAATGCTGGTGCCACGCCCACCGCGGCGGCGCGAAGAGGGTGCCCTCGGACCACTCGACGACCTCGACCGGGTCGTCGTCATAGTTGATGAGCGAGTAGCCGTGGCCTTTGACGATGTACAGGTACGCCTCGGTCGTATGGCGGTGCCGCACCGAAGGGCTACCTGGCTTGAGCTCGGCCAGATGCGCGTTGAGCACTTCGTAGTCGGCCAGGTCGAACCAGTGGCCCCGGTTGTTGCGCCACGGGCGCTCCGGCAGGTCCATCTTCCGTAGGTCATGCGGGACCACGAGTCCCTTGATCGGTGGGTACTTCTTGTTGAACTCGTCGCGCGCCGCAATCTCGGACGCGTCGCGGTTGCGCTTCTCGCTGGCGAGCACGCCGGACAGGTAGTCGTCGCGCACAGTGCCTCCTATGGTCTGCGTCACGCTAGTCAACATCACCAGGGACTAAAGGTCTAACCTTTGTACCGAATTTCTACCGGAGTGTTATGCATCAGGCAAGAGGTGGAGCGGACCTCCTGCCAACAGGCGGGCGACGTCCGGCACGGTGATCCGGCCCATCACCTCGCGAGCCGTATCGGCAACCGGGATGTCGAGATGGACACGGTGCGCCAACGCGGTGGCGTTGGCAAGGTCCTTCGCGTACCAGGTCAGCCGCATCTGATCCAGTTCGCGCAGCGTCCGCGAGTCCGTCGGCCCGTCCATGAGTGCCCGGCGCAGAACGGGAACCGAGACCCCGGACCTGCGGGCGAGCTCCAGCGCCTCGATGATCGCGCAGATCTGCGCCCAGTGCACCAGGTTGTTCGCCGTCTTGCCGACCTGGCCGGCGCCGAGCGGCCCGAGGTGGTGTACGGCGGCCGTCCAGGGTTCGAGTACGGGACGGATCCGTTCGAGCACTGCCGCATCGCCGCCGACCAGGAGGTTCAGTTCGCCGGCTTCGGCGGCGCGGACTCCGCCGGTGAGCGCGGCGTCGAGTACCTGCACGCGCGGCGGAGCGTCGGCAGCCACCTGCTCGCACGTCTCCGGGCGCAGTGAGGAGCACAGGAGCAGCACTGCTTCCTCCCGCATGCCGGCCAGAACGCCGTGCGCCCCGAGGCAGACCGCGCGCACGTCGTCGTCCGTCGGTACGAACACCGTGACCACCTGCGACCGGCGGGCGGCGTCGGCGCCGCTCGCAGCCGGCCGCGCG
>JAEHDK010000641.1 GCA_016880465.1 Micromonosporaceae bacterium | reverse complement strand
GGCGCCGCGATCGCGTCCGGCGCCGCTGGCAGGTGGCCGGCGCCGCGGTCGTCGCCGCCTGCCTCACGCTCGTCGTGGGGGCCAGTGTCACCGCGTGGCGCGACAGCGGCGCGGGCCGCCCGCCCGCCGCGATGGCCTCGATGTGGCCCGCCCACCCGGACCAGCCCGGTCCGGTGACGGCCGAGGTAGCGCTCGTTGAGGGCACCGGCGGTGTGACGGTCTGGATGCACTGCGCGTACCAGCGGGGTACCGACTACCACGAACCGTGGACGTTCCGGCTGTATGCGTACGGCCGCGACGGCCGCTCGGAGGAGGTCGGCTCGTGGGTCGCGGGTCCCGGCGACGACCTGGTGGTGGACGGCCATACCCGGTTCACCAAGGAGGATCTCGCCCGGGTCGAACTGGTTCGCGGTGACGGTACCGCGCTGCTCGTCTACACACCCTGACCGGTCACGGCCGCAGCCGGAGCTCCATCCAGTACTCCGGCTGCACCATCGCGGTGAACCCGAGCCTGGCGTAGAGCCGGTGTGCGTCCCGGGTCGCCAGGACGACGCGGCCCGGTCCCCAGCTCTTGATCTCGGCACAGATCTCGCCGACGAACCACGTGCCGATCCCGGCGCCCCGGGTGGACGGTTCGAGGTACACGTCACAGAGCCAGGCGAACGTCGCGTGGTCGGTCACCACCCGCGCGTAGCCCGCCTGCTCATCCGCGCGGTAGAGCCCGACGTTCACCGATCCGGCGACCGATCGCTCGACGACCTCGCGCGACCGGCCGAGGGCCCAGTACGCATCGGTGGACAGCCACCGGTGCACGAGGTCCAGGTCCAGCCGCGCGGGATCGTCGCTGATCTCGTACCCGTCCCGGTTCAGCCGCACGGTAGCGAGGTCAGTCCCGGCCCTTGTCCGGGACGAACATGTTGAGCACCCAGCTCACGACGCCGACGAACAGCGCGCCGAGGACCGCCGCCGGCCAGAACCCTGCCACGTGGAACGGCAGGTCGAGCTGCCCCGCGATCCAGCTGGCGAGCAGGAACAGCAGGCCGTTGACGATCAGCGCGACCAGGCCCAGGGTGAGTATGTAGAACATGCAGCCGACGGTCTTGATGACCGGGCGGAGGATCGCGTTCACCACCCCGAAGATGACCGCGACCGCGATCAGCGTGCCCACCTTGGCGAGGGTCGAGTCGCCGCCGAGTTCGATGCCGCTGACCACAAGAGTGGCCAGCCACAGCGCCACCGCGGTGATACCCAGCCGGATCAGGATGCCCATGGCGGCGATCCTGCCATGCCGTGTCCCGCCGGTCAGTCCCGAACCGGGCTGCCGATCAACTGCCGCTCCACCTGTGTCGCACTCAGTTGCACCCACCGTACGGTCCGCCGATTGACGATGCCGACGAGGTCGCCGCGGATGCGGGTCAACCAGTCCGCGGCCGCGCCGAGCCGCAGCGCACCGGCCGCCAGGGCGGCCTGCCCGGGTGGCAACGGCTGCACCACCACGAGATCCGCCCGGGCCAGGGCGTCCAGGTCGCCGGGCACCAGCTCCTCCCGTACGAGGAGGGTGGCGCGCCAGGCGGCCGGTAGCGCGGCGGTCACCGGCGTACCGGTGTCCACGACCACGAGCTGGGGGCGCAACGGGGTACCGGGCGTGCGCAGGACGCCATCTCGGCGGTGATGCCAAATTTTTGGTTACCCATCAGGCTTTCACCGGAAAGTTTGAGAAGAATGCGTTTGTATTTTGGTAACATAGTGTGGAGGTTTCTCCACGAAGATAAGGCAAATGTGTTTTGCGAAAAGATGAATCCTTATGATGTAGCGATTCTATTC
>JAEHDK010000077.1 GCA_016880465.1 Micromonosporaceae bacterium | reverse complement strand
GATACGGATCCGGACCACCGCGACGAAGGGACTTGTCATGGGTCTGCTGGACCGACTGCTGACTCCCCGGACGGTTGTGCACGCGCACTGCGACCTGCCGTGTGGCGTCTACGACCCGGCCCAGGCGCGGATCGAAGCCGAGTCGGTCAAGGCGATCTGCGAGAAGTACGAGGCCAATACCGATCCGGAGTACCGCACCCGGGCACTGATCATCAAGGAACAGCGGTCCGAGTTGGTCAAGCACCACCTGTGGGTGCTGTGGACCGACTACTTCAAGCCGGCGCATTTCGAGAAGTACCCGCAGCTGCACATGCTGTTCAACGAGGCCACCAAGCTCGCCGGTGGCGGTGGCACCAAGGGCCGGGTCGATGTCGCGACCGCCCAGCAGCTGCTCGACAAGATCGACGAGATCGCGAAGATCTTCTGGGAGACCAAGCAGGCCTGACCCGGTCCCCCGGGCACCCACGAACGTGCGCCGACCGCCTAGAGTCGGTGCCCGGGGGGTAGGGCTACTTGTCTATGGCTTCGTCTGGTGGCGTGCGGCGCGACGACATGGCGATCGACCACGACGTCGTGCTCCTTTGCGTTCCCGCGAACAGCGCCTACCTGGCCATCCTGCGGACGGCCACGGCCGGCATCGCCGCCCGCCTCCAGTTCACCCTCGACGAGATCGAGGACCTGCGGATCGCCGTCGATGAGGCATGCGCGATGCTCCTCGCGGTCACCCTGCCCGGCGCCGAGCTGAGCTGCCGGTTCGAGATCGCCAAGGGGGTGCTGAGGGTCCGCGTCTCGGTCCCGACCGCCGGGGTGGCGCCGCTGCCGCCGGCGCAGTCGTTTGCCTGGCGGGTCCTCACCACGCTGGCCGCCGAGGTGACCGCGACGACCGTCGACGAACTGGCCGCCATCGAGATGGTCAGCCGGGGAGCGAGCGGCCCGCCTCGGCTGGCGTGAACCCGCCGCGCAGGTTCGCCAGGTGGGAGCGCCGGTGCGCGGCCCCCCGACGCGTCCCGGTCGACTAAGTCACCGGATACCCAACGCGTCCCGGGTCGAGGGCGTGATCAGCAGGACGATGGTCGCGATCGCCAGCACCGCCACGGGTACGCCGAGCCAGGCGACCCCGCTCCGGATCAGGTTGTACGCCGGCAGCAGGATGATCAGTTGCAGGGCGATCGCCGGCCCGCGGGGCCAGGAGCGGCGCTTGGCCAGGTACACCGCCAGCAGCGCCAGCACCGCCGCCATCGCCGCCGCGTAGCAGGTGACGAAGAGCGCGCTGCGCAGGTTCGTCGCCTCGGCAGTGAGGTCCTCGTACACCAGCAGCACCGCGATGACCCCGACCCCGACGGCCTCGGCCGCGAGGATGCCGACGGCCCAGCGCAGGGATGCGGGCAGGGCCGCGGAGTCGGGCATGACGGCAGAGTCTACCGGGGACGGTTCGGGCAGGGCGGTACAGTGCCGGCCATGCGGGCGCTACTCGTGGTCAACCCGAAGGCCACCACCACGACTGAGCGCAGCCGTGACGTGCTGGTACGCGCCCTGCGCAGCGAGGTGGAGCTACGGGTCGAGTACACCCGCCGGCGCGGCCACGCGGCCGCCCTGGCCCGCGACGCCGTCGCACAACAGATGGACCTGGTCGTGACCCTCGGCGGCGACGGCACCGTCAACGAGGTCGTCAACGGGTTGATGCCGGCCGACGGCCGGCCCGACCCGGCCGCGCTGCCGGCTGTCGCGGTCGTACCGGGCGGTTCGACGAACGTGTTCGCCCGAGCGCTCGGCCTGCCGAAGGACTGGGCCGAGGGCACGTCGGTGATCCTCGAAGCCCTCCGCGAGCGGCGTACCCGCACGATCGGCCTCGGCCGGGCCGACGACCGGTACTTCACGTTCTGCGCCGGGATGGGCCTGGACGCCGCCGTCGTACGCCGGGTCGAGGGTGCCCGGCGCAACGGCCGGGTCTCCAGCCCCGCTCTCTACCTGCGGTCCGCCTTCGCGCAGTACTTCTTCGGCGACCGGCGGCACCCAATCGGCAACCGGCGCCGCCGGGGGTCGATCGCGCTGGAGCGGCCGGGCGCGCCGGCCGAGCTCGAGCTCGCCACGGTGATCGTGCAGAACTCGGCGCCGTGGACGTACCTCGGCGACCGGCCGGTCAACCCGAGTCCAGAGGCACGCTTCGATCTCGGCCTCGACGTCATGGCGCTACGCGTGTTGCGCGTACCGAGCACGACGCGCGTGGTCGCCCAGATCCTCTCGACCGATCCCGACCCGCGGGGGCGGCAGGTCCTCCGGCTCCACGACGTCGCGGCCTTCACTGTCCGTACGCCTTCGCCACAGCCCGTACAACTTGACGGGGACTACATCGGTGAACGCGAGAAGGTCGAATTCACCAGCGTGCCTGCGGCGGTGCGGGTAGTCTGCTGATGGGCGCCGATGGGCGACCCGGACAAACAGCACTATGCCGGAAATGCCGGCGACCGGCCGGTAAGCGTACTACATTGACTACTAACTGTCGCAGGCCCAGGGGGGCGGAAAATCCGTCCAATCTCCGACAAACTAGTCGTGAGCTTGCTCACCCGTTTGGATTTTTTCCAAGAGCCCCCCTTGACATCGCGATAGGTCGTGAAAGCATTCACAAGCGGTACCGAACTGCCTGCTCACGCGCTACCAGCGCGGGTGCATATAGAGAAGATCCACGCACTGCACCGTCGACGAATCAAGGAGTGTAGCCGCCATGGACTGGCGCCACCGTGCTGCCTGCCGCGATGAGGACCCGGAGCTGTTCTTCCCGATCGGGACGTCCGGCCCGGCGTTGCTTCAGGTCGAGCAGGCACAGGCGGTCTGTCGGCGCTGTTCGGTAACTGACGAGTGCCTGTCCTGGGCGCTCGAGACCGGCCAGGACGCCGGCGTCTGGGGTGGGATGAGCGAGGAAGAGCGGCGCACCGTCAAGCGCCGTGGGGGCCTACGGGTCCGTGCTCACTCCAGCTAGGACCGCGTAGCCGTAGGAAGCCCCCGGGGCCTGGGCCCCGGGGGCTTCCTACGTCCTGCGAGCCGGCGGCTCTGCGCAGCACCAGCTCCACGACCTCGGGAGCCGCCGCGAGGGGAGCGGCCACACCCACGGCACCGGCGGCCCGGGCGGCGGCGCGTGCCCGGTCGTACAGCACCCCCGGCGCGAGGAAGTACGACGCCACCGCGATCCGCCG